>CAZILY010000085.1:0-6794 GCA_964540175.1 uncultured Pelolinea sp.
CAGTCATATCGCATCAAAAGAGTTTCCGTCTTCTATGGATGCGCTGAATGAGTTTGACGTGATTGCGCTGAGTGATATTGGTGCTAACATACTGCTGCTGCCGCCTGAAACCTGGGTCGGCGGTCAATCGTTTCCAAATCGGCTGAAGCTGATGGCGGATTGGGTGCGTAAAGGCGGAGGGCTTCTCATGTGTGGTGGGTATTATTCATTCGCTGGAATATACGCGGCCGCCAAATATTACCGCTCTCCTATAGAACCTGTTTTACCAGTGGATATCTACACGTTTGATGACCGCGTTGAATCACCTGAAGGTGCGCTGCCCGAGATCGTTGATCCAAAACATGCAGTTGTGAAAGGGATGGGTGAAAAATGGCCGGCACTTTTGGGGTTCAATGAGCTTAAACTTAAGCCATCTGCGCACTTGATTGCTCAGGTTGGTCAGTACCCATTATTGGCAACTATGGATGTGGAAAAAGGTCGTTCCCTCATCTGGGCATCAGATATTGGTCCCCATTGGTGCCCGAAGGAGTTCGCCGAGTGGTCTGGGTACTCTAAATTATGGTTAAACGTTGTAAAATGGTTGGCAGGAAAAGAAGATAGCTAGAAATAATAATTAAAGATTGGGATGATTATGACTGGGCAGAATAAGATGCGTGATTTGGTAATTACGGGATTGATGGGAGCGATAGCTGTGGTTTTAGGATTGACACATTGGGGCTTTATTCCCTGGTTTGGCGGGGTGGCGCTGACCATCATGCATGTACCAGCGGTCATTGCCGCAGTCATCGTGGGGCCTGTTTCGGGCATGGCGGTTGGTTTGATCTTTGGTATGTTCAGCATGGTCCAGGCTGCGGTTGCACCGACCGGACCTGCGGATGTGTGGTTCACCAATCCCTTGTTATCTGTATTGCCGCGTTTATTCATCGGACCTGCTGCCTGGTTGGTTTGGCGGTCATTGAAGCGCTGGGAACCGCTTGCCCTTCTTGCCGCGGGAGCAATCGGCAGTCTTACCAACACAGTCCTCGTGCTTGGCATGATCGGTTTGCTCGGGTATCTTCCATGGGCGCCTTTAGGAGGGATCGTTGTGCTGAATGGGCTTCCTGAAGCGCTTGTTTCTGCACTAATCACAGCTGCGGTTGGTGCTGCTTACTGGCATACTCCCATTGGAAAAAAACGGGGCGCAGATCTATCTGAGTAGAAAAATAGGCAAGGCGTCTTTTTTAGAACAGGAATAGAATACTTACTGCTGTGATCAATAATAACATCAGGAACACCCCATCTCTTAAGGAAAAATGATGGGTGTGCATACTGGTGCGTGCTGTATTGCCGGCAAACCCCCGCGCGAGCATGGCAGTGGATAAATTTTCCGCCTGCCGTAGGCTGGAAGTGAATAGGGGAATGACCAACGGCACGATCTGCTGCACTTGATTAAATAAATTCTTGTTCGGCGTATCCCATTTTGCTCCGCGGGATGCTTGCGATTTGGCGATCTTTTCTGCATTCAATGCCAGGAACGGGATGAATCGCAGTGTAAGTTGGACCAGGAGGACAGCATTTGCGGTGGGCACACCAATCTTCTGAAGGGGTTTGAGAAGCAGATCAAGCCCATTGATCATCTCAATGGTAGAAAGACTCGAAGTTAAGGTGGTCAGGATCAATAATAACGATGCGAACCGCAGGAGCAGCCTCAGTGCAGACAATATCCCCTCGATATAAATTTGTATTCTCCAGACCCCGAACACCGCAGCTGATGTTTCCGCATGTGGAGTGATCACTAACTGAAGGGTTGCAATGAGAAAAAGAAAGGGTAGGGGAGGCAATAATCCCCGAATTGCAAATGAGAATGGAATGCGGCTGGCCGCGATCAATACCAGGGAAACCAACAGCGCCAATATCAGGCTGTAAAGGTTGTTGGAAATACTGATCGCAATGATCAAAAAACTAAAACCGACGATTTTTACACGCGGGTCTAAACGGTGGATGAATGAATCAAGCGGAAGATACTGCCCGATTGAAACGCGCCGTAAATACTCAAATTGGCTCATGTGCGTTTCCTCTTTGTTATCTCTTCGACCACCTCGATTAACTTCTTGAGTTGTACTACTCCTTCAGGAACAGGCCAGCCGTTTTCTTTAAGTACCAGGCATAATTCAGCGGCAAATGGCGGTTTTAATGCGCCGGGTAATTTTGACTCATGTGTTGAAAATATACTGGCGGGTGTCCCGTGGGTGATATCCTTCCCGAATTGGAGGACACTTACTGTGTCCATCTCGCCGATGATGTCGTCAAATTGGTGAGTGGAAAAGACAAGCGTCAACCCTGCATCATGCATGTTTTTAAAATACCCCATCACTTCCTTACGGGATAATGGATCAAGGCCTGCCAATGGTTCATCCAGCAGCAGGATATCTGGTTTTGTTACCAGTGCGGATGCCAGGGCTGTTTTCCGAAGTTCCCCGCCGGAAAGTGAATAGGTGAGCCGGTCTTTATAAGCAGAAAAATCTAATCCAACGGCTTCCATGGCCGACTTAACCGCGTTTTCCAGGGTGCCGCTGTGCCCTAATTGCCGGGCAGCGTATGCGATCTCGTCTCCAACATACTGGTTAAAGATCTGGTTCTCTGGCTGCTGGAAAGATAAGCCCACCCGTTGACGTAGTGATTGGGTGTCAAGTTTTTGATTATTTAAATCGATCCCAAACACGGATAAGTCCCCGGATTGCGCGCGCAGCAGGCCGTTGAAATGCTGCAGGAGGGTTGACTTTCCTGACCCAGTAGCTCCGATCAGCCCATGCATGTTTCCAGAACCGATGGAAATAGAGAGATCATCAAGCGCTTGATGCTCCAGTGGGGTTCCAAGCATGTATCTGTAACGAAGATTATTGGCTGTGATAATAGATTGAACAGGCGTTGTTTGTTTGTACCGATGGAATGGCGTGCTTTGGTTTCCCTCGTAGTGGGGGATGTGATTAAATAAATCTTCATTGGTCAGAATATCATCGGGAAGGAATGGGATGAAAGGACGCAGCATTTTTGATGCAATCAATGCGGCTGGTTTCTCCAACCCAAATTCCTCAATGTTTTGATTGAATATCTGCCAGGGGGAGCCGTCCATAACGATTTTTCCCTTGTCCATTACGATCACCCGCTCTGCCTGTGCGGCTTCTCCCATGAGGTGTGTAATGAATAGAATGGTCGCTCCCTGTTGATGCAGTGTCTTGGCCTGTTTCAGCACCATTTCACGCCCCACAGGATCAAGCATGGCAGTCGTCTCATCAAATATCAAGCATAACGGCTGCATAGCAAGCACTCCAGCCAAAGCCAGCCGTTGGGTTTCGCCTGCCGATAACAGATATGATGGCCTGCTTCGATAGTCTGTCAGGCTGCTGGCTGATAGTGCGAATGTTACTCTGCTGCGGATTTCATGTGCCGGCAGCCCTAAATTCCCTGGCCCAAAAGCCACATCTTCTTCTACTGTAGTCGCCACGATCTGATCTTGAGGTCTCTGGAAGATCATCCCGATCTGCGTACGGATAGCAGCGTGGTTTCCGGGGTCACGCGTGTCCATCCCGTGGATTTGCACGGTTCCGCTGTCAGGGATGAGCAGTGCGTTTAGCAGCTTTCCTAATGTGCTTTTCCCCGAACCATTCGCGCCGATGATTGCAACAAATTCTCCGCTTTGGATAGTCAGGTTGATATTGCTGAGCGCCCGAATTGGTTCAGTGTGCCGTGGTCGATATTGAAATGATGCATTAAGTATCTTGATCAGTGCAGCCATTGTAGATATTTTATCTGACTTAAAAAATAATGGGCGTAATTAAGTGTGTGTTGACTTAGCAAGCGGTCGGAGTCGGCCATAATTCCTACATAAGGAATGGAGTGCAATACTCCAGAACAGCAACTTATTGGACCCCAATACAACAGAACTAAACATATCTTTTTCTATTTATCAATCACAAAAAACGGACTTAATCAAAAAATGAAGGGGTATTTTTATTGTTCATAAATCTCAGCAAACCCACAGCTCATCTCGCATCCATTCCATGATCTCTTCTTTCGAAGGGATACGCCCGTATGACTTGACTTTCTCGTCGATTACCAATGCGGGAGTTTCCAGGATTTCATATTGCATGATCTCGTTCATATTCTTTACTTTTATGAACTCTGCCTCAATCCCTAATGTGTTCGCTGCATCACGTGTGGTTTGTTCCAGTTTTTCGCATCTTGGGCAGCCCCCACCTAAAATTTTTATTTTCATGTTGCTAATCTCCTTCTGCAATAGATTTTTGTTTCTTATGTTTCAATTGAATGTTCCCACCAGAAATAAACACCGAGATTTATAGTGGATATGATCTTACAGCCAAACTTTGCGGAATTGTTAGGCCTGTTCTGAAAACTGAGAACCTTACTCATGAAATAAACCATCCAAATAACAATCCAGAAATAGTACTGAATATGGTTACTAAAAGTACATAGACAGCAGTTTTCTTCTTGCCGATCACCGTGTTGGTGATCAAGATTGACTGCAAACTTAATTCTGGATCAGCTAACAAATAGGCTAGCAGCGGTCCGCGGTGCATACCCAAAGAAAGGAATGTCTGTGCCACAGGCACTTCGACCAGTGTGGGAAAATACATGAAAACGCCAAACAGCACACCGATAAAATTTGCTCCCACAGTATTCTTTCCGGCAATTGATTCTATCCAGTTCCCGGGAATTAACCCGCGTGCCACACCAGCGACGAATACCCCTGCTAGCAGAAGAGGAAGGATCTGCTTGACGAATCGCCAGGTTTCCCACAACCAATTACCTAACTCTTGCTTACTAAAGGCTCGTTTTGCGGAAATCCAGGTGGCAGTGATAAGAATTGCTTCCGCAAAGAATCTCCCAGTAATTCCAAGAACAAAAACGGAGTTTTCAGTTGACAGCTTGATGCTGGCGATTAGCAATGTCAGGGACGTGATCGAAAGAGTGGCTATTGTCCATGAATTAAACCCCTGATTGACATTGGTTAATCCTTTGACTGCGGTTATGCCAATTAGAACTAAAAGTCCGATCAACAGCACGCCCTGGACGTTAATGCCTTCAATTCCCAGTGCGGCATTAGCGGGAACCAATCCATCTAGAACGGCTTGGAGATTGTTTCCCCAACTTGAAGGTATCTCAAATGAAAAATATTCACGTGTAAGAAATCCAACCTGAAGCGTCCCGCTTAGGAGGACTGCCAACAAAATGATGAAGAAAACAATATTCTTAAAGGGGATTTTTGCTGTTTGCTTAAATAACAGACTGCTTTCCTGTTGATGCAGCAGGTCATCTGTTCGGAAAAACCATGCCATCAGCAGCCCGATTAGTACACCAAATATCAAAGAAAGTGTGACGCGGGCTAACGCTATGTCCATCCCGATCTGAACCCCGGTAAATGAGATTGCCAAAATGTTTACAGCCGGCCCCACAAATAGAAAGGTGATAGCGGGCCCAAGACCAGCCCCTTTTTTATAAATCCCAGCGAACAACGGCATGATCGTGCAGGAACATACGGCCAAAATAAAACCACCTAATGCGGCCGCCGGATAAGATATCCATTTTGAAGCATCTCGCCCCAAAAAGCGGGTAATCGTTTCTTTCGGGATCAGCGCAGTTAAAGCACCCGCGATAAAAAATGCGGGCAGCAGGCACAGAAGCACATGAGCAGCAAGATAAGCAGCTAAGCTTCCCAATCCTGTTTGTATCAAAGCAATCACGGTGTTGATAATTGTCATTACGGCATCTCCTAAACATTCAAATAGTTGAATATATCAAGGTAAAAAAATCTATTAATCTCCGCAGCATTTAGGGCAGTCACATGTTTTCTTCCTGGTATTGATCGTTTCCAATGAAACGCCCTTTATCTGTGCGGCAGTGTTTATTACGCTGAGAATTTCCTGGTTGGCAATTCGGTAATAAATAAACCGTCCCTCACGGTTCGTTTGCAGGATACCCTCTTTACGTAATGCCATCAAATGCTGGGAGAGATATGCCTGTCGGATGCCTAACTGCGCCTTCAAGTGGCAAACGCAGGCTTCACCGCTCCCGATCTCCAACAGGATTCTAATGCGCATTGGATGACCCAGCACACGCAGCAGTGAACTAATGTGGTTATACATACTCTTTTCTGTCATATTCAGTTAATTGAATATTATACTTGGTTTTTTTTGGTTGTCAATAAGAAAAAGAAAAGAGCCGGCAAACGCCGGCTCAAATATTTCGTAAAAAGAGCTTATTATGTGAGGGTTTTGCCTGTTATCCGCCTAAATAGGCTTCAATCACCATCGGGTTCTGCATCACTTCATTTGCTTTACCCTTGAGTACAATTTTTCCGGTTTCCAGCACATAGGCTCTGTGGGCGATCGAAAGTGCCATTTGCGCGTTCTGTTCCACCAACAGGATGCTTGTGCCCTGCTGATTGATCTCTTCGATAACATCAAAGATCTGCTCAACAAGGACTGGCGCTAAGCCCATGGAGGGTTCATCCATCAGCATCAGTTTTGGTTCGGCCATTAATCCCCGCCCGATAGCAAGCATTTGCTGCTCGCCGCCGGACAAAGTACCGCCGAGCTGTTTTTCTTTCCCCTTTAATAAGGGAAATTTCTCGAACATTAGGTCAATCTTGTCAAAGATTTGTTTGCGGGAATTGAGGCTAAATGCGCCCATTTCCAGGTTTTCCGTTACACTCATGGAAGCAAAAATCTTTCGGCCTTCAGGCACCTGGGTGATCCCTTTTTTAACAATATTTTGAGCGGGCATATTGGTAATTG
>CAZILY010000086.1:0-6714 GCA_964540175.1 uncultured Pelolinea sp.
TCGATATGGATGGTGTGCTCGTTAGCGGAAAGAAAATGATTCCAGGGGCAGACAAGTTCATTGAAACATTAAAAAGGAAAGAATTGAAATTTCTCGTTCTGACCAATAATTCGATATACACCCAGGTTGATTTAGCGCACCGCTTGCAGACCACCGGGTTAGACATCCAGGCAGAACAGATCTTCACGTCCGCATTGGCAACGGCTTATTTCATGAAATCACAAAAAAAGAAAGGGAGAGCTTTTGTGATCGGAGAAGGCGGCCTTAATGTAGCTGTGCACAATGCTGGTTATATCATGACTGATCAAAATCCCGATTTCGTTGTTCTTGGTGAAACATTTGATTACAATTTCCGCCAGGTTACCAGAGCCGTCCGCTTAATCATTAATGGTGCCAATTTCCTCGCCACCAACCCTGACCCAGTCGGCCCTTCCGAGCGCGGTGTGGTACCTGCCTGCGGTGCGATGGCTGCTCTGATCGAAAAAGCCAGTGGTTTTTCACCTTTTTATTGCGGCAAACCCAGCCCCTTCATGATGCGTTCCGCACTGAACTACCTTGGCGTTCACTCAGAAAACACAACCATGATCGGCGACCGAATGGACACAGATATTGTTGCCGGCATCCAGAGCGGCATGGACACCATTTTGGTGCTCAGCGGCGTCACTACAAACAAACAGGTTGCAAATTTTCCTTATCTCCCAGGAAAAATTGTCAAATCAGTTGCAGAGATCAAAGTTTAATACATATTGATGAGGAAGAATCCGCATGTGAACATGCGGATTCTTTGTTTAATAACGATTTTGAATTATTATAAAGCTCCATCAATGCCCTAAGGCCAAGGATAATAATGACTTTTACTATAGAGTTTCAACCCCGTGGTTTACGCATAGATTACACTCAACCGGTCAACGGATTGGACGCTGCCCGCCAGGCAGGTATTAACTTGAGCGCAGTATGCGGTGGTGAGGGTATCTGTGGAAAATGTGTGATTCAGCTTTTATCTGACGCGGAGAACTTTGAACCATCAGAAATTGAACGGAATTATCTATCTCCAGAGAAAATAAGCCGTGGGTATCGGCTCGCCTGCCAAACCACCCTCGACAGCAACGTCAAAATTTACATTCCCGCGGAATCAATCATTGAGGACCAGATTCTCCAAATTGAAGGGGGGGATAGCTCCCACATCAATCACCCAGCAGTTCACAAACGTGAACTTAAACTTAAAGAGGCACAATTAAACGACCTTAACTCAGATTTCTCCCGGATCAAAGCTGCTCTAAAAGATGAGGACGTAACCGCAGGGTTAGACACCCTACGCGAAATTCCCAACATCCTGCGGAAAAATGATTGGAAAGTGAACGTATGGATACGAGGGGAGGAGATTTTCTACGCATCTTCAACCTGTAATAATAACCTTGTCGGACTAGCAGTTGATGTCGGCAGCACCAAGATTGCCTGTTATCTATTAGATCTTGCAAGTGGAAGAACACTTACTGCAAAAGGAACTCCAAACCCCCAGATCGCATATGGAGAAGATATCATGACACGTCTGGGGTACGCCATGCAGGGAAGCGCTCAAGCAGACACACTTTTTCATCTCACCATTGACGCGATCAATCAGACAACAGAAGAAATGTGTGAACGCCTGGACATTTCACCCGATGAAATAGCCGATGGGTGTTTCGTCGGAAACACAGCGATGCATCATTTCTTCTTGAATCTGCCTATCGGCTCTTTGGCTGTTTCACCTTTTGTGCCAGTGACTACCGACCCCATCTATTCATCTGCGCGGGCATTGGGAATCACCGCCATGCCGGGTGCCGCGGTGTATGCCCCACCAGTCACTGCAGGATTTGTCGGTTCCGATCATCTCGCATTCCTCCTGGCTGCCCGCTTTGGAGAAGATCAACGGGTTCGGTTGGGCATTGATATTGGCACCAACACCGAAATCGCACTTCAAGCAGGAGGGCGCATTGTCTGTGTCTCCACCGCTTCTGGCCCCGCTTTTGAAGGAGCGCATATCAAACACGGAATGCGCGCAGCACCCGGCGCGATTGAACACGTGCAGATCAATAAAAATGGAAATGTAGAGATTCAGGTGATCGGCAGCCAACCTCCAATCGGTATTTGCGGATCAGGTATTCTCGATGCAGTAGCCCAAATGCGTGAGCAGAACATCCTCAATCACCGCGGGCGAATGAACAAAACGGCACCTGGAGTACAGTTGACCGCAGACGGTAAGCCTGAAATGCTATTAAGTGCTTCCAAGAAATCAATTACTCTTTCCCAAAATGATGTCGACCAGATCCTGCTCGCAAAGGGCGCTATTAGAGCTGGTATAGACATTCTCTTGGATTATTTAAAGGTGGATGCATCAGAAATTGATGAAATTATCATTGCCGGCGCTTTTGGCTCTTATATGCTCCCACAGCATGCGATAGGTATTGGAATGCTGCCGAGAGTCCCCCTTGACCGCATACAAACAATTGGCAACGCGGCAGGAACTGGTGCACGCATGATGCTGGCATCCACGCTCTCCCGAATACGTGCAGAAGAATTAGCGGATCAAATTGAATATCTGGAATTGACGGTTTACCCCGATTTTGACCTGTTCTACGCACGAGGCATTCAGGCATAAACCAGACTATTTGACAAATAATTTTGGTTATTTAAGCGAGCTACTCATACAATAGGTTCGCCCTCAACCTATTTGAAATGCAGCGTTTCGATCAACCACTAAGTGAACTCTTTCACACCAGCCATGTGATCATAGCGGATGCCAACCCCAAATAAATCAGGTAACCCAGCGCATCCGTCAGCGCCGTTACAATAATTGGGGATGCCAGTGCCGGATCTGCCTTGAATTTTTGAATCAAAAGCGGGATCGCTACACCTGTAATAGCAGTGCTAAGAATATTTACCAAAGCCGCAATGCCAGCGATCACCCCAAGCATCATCGAACCTTTCCACAGCAATGCGATCAGCATGATGATCAACCCCACCGATATCCCGTTTACCAGGCTCAATCCAAATTGATTCAGCATCACTTTCAGCGCGTTCTTGGGCTCAATTTCCCCCAAGGCCAGGCTGCGCACAGTCACGGTCAGCGTTTGCGTTCCCGCACTACCGCTGACACCCGCCACCAGCGGGAAGAATGCAGCCAGTGCGGCCATTTGAGAAATGGTTGTCTCATACATACTTAAAATCGCTGCCGAGATAAGCGCCATAAACAGGTTCACTATCAGCCACGGCAGACGTCTTTTTACCGCCTCACCCACCGGCATGTCAACAGGCGTTTCCTCCGCCAAACCGCCCAAGCGGTAAATATCCTCAGTCGCTTCGTCCTCTAAAATGTCAAATGAGTCATCGTAAGTGATCACACCCAGGAGCTGGTTTTCTTCATCCACGACTGGGAGCGCCAGCAGGTCATAGCGTTTCATCAGGTTGGCAGCTTCTTCCTGGTCAGCGCCTGCCCATACCGAAATCACTTCCCTATTCATAATGTCTTTGATCTTCGTGGTACCAGGGTGTGTTACCAGCACGCGCAGGTTAACCACACCAACTAATTTGTTCTGCTTATCTGTAACAAACAGGTAATAGATATCTTCGTCTTCTGGGGATAAATTCTGGAGGTAAGAAATGGCTGTCTTGGCACTCATGCCAGTTTTCAGAACGATTGAAACGGAGGTCATCAACCCGCCAGCCGTTTCATCATCATGCTTTAAAAGCGGCTTGACCTCATCCGCTTCCTGCATCGCATTCAGTATGCGGATGGCCTTTTCCGGTTCAATGTCCCCCAGCAAATCTGCCGCCTCGTCTGGCTCCATGTGATCCAGGATTGATGCCAACTTGTCTGCTTTCAACCGTTCAGCCACTTCCGCAGCGTCTTCTTCTTCCAACTCCTCAAGAATATCAGCGGAGTCCTCCACATTTAACGTAGGCAGCAAAAAGTCCTGTTCGGCTGGCTCAAGATCATCAAACACAACTGCCTGATCTGCCGGGCGCAGCGCTTCCAGCAATTCTGCCGCACTTTTTGGATCTCCCCTCTCCAAAGCCGCCCGAATCTGCCCTAACAAAATATTCACATCAATCATGTATTCTTTCATTCTGCACCTCCCTTTATTTCTAAGCTTCCAGCTTGTGCTGAGTAACTGATTTCGCTAATGATAGATATTTTATTGATGGCATATTATTTTTTACCATACCGTCCTCCACACTTTACGGGAATTTACATATTTAAACTAGAAACCCTCAGCGCTCCTGCGAATCCGTGCCGAGGGTCTATGCTACCAATAACAAGATGTTATGGTTTAAACAGTAAAACCTCCCGGTGCAGTCTTTTCCGCACGGTAAACAGCTAAATGTCTACTAGGGTCAGGGTCCATATCTAATGTATATTCCTCTTTCATTTTTTCTCTTTCAGTTACTTAGTATATATTAAACCACTTAATCAAGTCAAGGATTTTCAGAAAAGCTTCTGAAAATCCTTTTTCTTGTTCAGTTAATACCAGATAGTATCTATTTAGGATCGCCCAGACTGGTTATTTTTCCCAGCATCGTCACAGATTGTTTGACGAGTGGATTACCATAGTATTCCACACTGCCAACACCGGTAATAGTCACATCCAGCTCATTAGTAGCCCACAGCTGTGCACTGCCGACCCCGCTCAGAGTTACTTTGGTTATTTTTGATTTCAGTTTATATCCGCTGAAATTTCCCGCACCCGTCAGGGTCACTGATAGACGATCGACTTTGCCGTCAACAGCAATTTTGCCCGCACCTGGGATCTCAGCTTTCAGCGAATCCGCGTTCAGGTTGAACAATTTCACACTAGAAGCACCTGTCATTTTCAACGCAAAATCTTTCGCTTTGACATCCTTGACTTCGACATCTGCCACACCCGTTATCTCCAGCTCTTCCAGGTCCTTAACAGTGATGTAAAAACGGATATCACCAGGGGAAAGAAAATCAAAACCCGCGCTCAGTTTTTCAATCCAATCGCGGCCTACATCAATAACCAGTTTTCCGTCTGAAACATTAGTCATGATCCGGTTAATGGCAATTTCATTACCTTCGATTACAACCTTCTGCTCTTTTCCCTGATCGATATAAATTTTCCCGACGCCCCGCATGCTAACATGGGTAAATGCGGCCAATTCCCGTGTTTCAGTCTTTCTTTCCGTCATTTCAGGCTCCTTTATGTGATTTATTCAATCATTAATATGTACGCAAAATAATAGAAAAAGTTGCCTTAAACCAAACAGCACAGCATGATGCTGTGCTGTTATTTTGTTCAGAATTTCTTAGCGCAGTCCACCCAGCGCAGCACCAATGCCCGCTCCCGCGATACCGAATATGCCCAGAATAGCAGCTGCGACCATGGAAATGATCAAACTAGCAACCCACCCGATCACAACCGTGCCGATTGTCTGGGGCCATTCCAAATCCAACGCTTCTTTAGCTGCAAGGAACCATGCCGCTAATCCGGCAATGCCAGCGAGAAACCCAATTGGGCCAGTAACACACGCCAATCCGGGGCCGACCAGACCGATAATGCCCAGGAATCCGATGATGTTCCACACATACGCCAGTCCAAGCGTGCGCACCATCTCTTCAAAAGTAACATCTGCATTGAAGAATTTTTTTCCTGCCCAGCTGATGATGAACGCACCGGCTCCAAATCCAACAACGGCAAAAATTGTGCCGCCAATCGTGCTCAATACCCAGCTTGCACCTTCAACATGCACCAACGCTGCATTCGCGCCCAGATTGCTTAAGAAAGCGACAACCGCCACGATCATCCACGCGGTCTGTGTGAAAGAAGCGTCGTCTTCCACCTCTTTATACACTTCCTGCTTAAAGGTAAACACCTTCATAATTCGATCCATCATAATAACCTCCATTTGTGATAAATATGATTTAATTGGTACCAATTATCAATAACTCATAAATTTGATGCTTGGTACGTTAATTATATAGGAATTATAATAGAGTTAATACAAAACCTTACCCTTTCTTCTGCGTATATGTATTGAAGCTATCCATATTAAGGAAACCATTATGCGTAAATTAATTGCCATCGTATTAGCCATTTCTCTTGTTTTTCCCCTGCTGCTATCCGCGCAGGCAGCCGTCAGCGTAACCAGTTGGGCACTCGACCGGCAGTTCTATATTGATGCACTCGACCAACCGAAAATTTACTCCACCTTCACTTCCAGTCCCATGATTGATAAATTTCTGCACGAGCGGCTGGGACTCCCACCTGAGGCAGATACATCAGAATTGGAATCTGTTCTAAAAGGCATTCTCACCACCGATTATATGCGCGGCGAGGTTAGCGGATTTATCAATGCCCTTTTTGATCGTCTGCAGGGAAAAACCGACACTTTCGCGCCCACAATAGATCTGGTTCCGCTTAAAACCGCCCTTGAAGGCAGCCAGCAGGATGCCTTCCTGAATGCCCTCGTGGCCGCTCTGCCAACCTGCGCTCCCGGACAAACTCCCGGCTTTGGAGGCGAAGGGCAGACAGCCTGCAAACCAACTGGCGTTTCGGATGAACTCCTTGTTGAACAGATTCTCAAACCAGCGCTGCCAAACATCCTTGCTGCAATCCCCGATAAGTTCCCTTTGGAAGGTAAACTCCCTGGTTTGCAGGAACCTGACCGCTGGCGCAGTTTCCTCCCCGGAATGGCTGTCCCTGCCGGCATCATCCT
>CAZILY010000087.1:0-6645 GCA_964540175.1 uncultured Pelolinea sp.
ATGATGCGGTTCTCATCATCATATCCGGAAGCGGGGCTTTCATCCCCCGGCCAATTTTTAGGTGAAAACCAGCGCGGGTCCTGATCTGTCAGCCCCTGTGGAAGATGGAAGGTGATCGTCATATCGCTGGTTCCACCCACAAAATCGGACGAGAAATAATTGGGTTGGAAGCGCATAGATGTAAATTCTTCTTCTGTCTCATCCACCGATGCGAAGTAAAATTGCCCGCGGACGTTCTTGGCGCGCATATAGACAATACCGCTGCTGCCAGAAGGGATCGCGTTAGCCCCTAATCCAAGCGCGATGCCGTCCACATATGGTGAATCCTGGATATCCGTTATGTTTTGGCCGTCTATGGTTGCAGTGATATCTCCTAAGCTATAGGTACTGTTGCCGGGCATTCCGATATCAACAAAGTCGATGACGTGCGCTCCCGGTGCGTTTTGGAACAGGTAAAAATACTCAATGGTGATCGAACCGTCAGATTCGACGAAGACATGGATATCCTGCTCTGGTACTTCAAAGAAATAGTCCTGTGCGAATACAGGAGAGATAATTGAAACGAGCAGGAAAAGGGAAAAAAGCAGAGACACAAATTTATTTTTCATGGATATTTCCTTCATTACCATTTTGGTTCTTCGGTTAGCTGATAGGTTGTTGAACAATAAGGACAAGTGACCATTGGAGCGCCTGCCACTATTTTAATATCCTTTTCAGTTAGAACACCACCACATGATTTGCATTTGATGGTATCCATACCAACTTCACCTGGAAGGTCAATGTTTACAGTTACGTTTTGGGAAGATTCACTAGGAGGTCCAAGTCGTGTGGCTAAAAATATTAGAATGAATCCAATCCCGGCTAATCCTATTGCAATAGGTATCAGATTGAATCCGCCGCTCCTTCCACCGGAACCCAGAAAGAAAAGAACAGAAAATAATAACGCAAAACCAGCAATCACAAATAAAATAATCTTACCTGCTTTCATTTTGCCTCCAAAATCGACATTTAAATTAGTAAAGATATTTTTTATTATATACGGAAATTCAGCGCCAATGGTTTTCAACAATTAAAATGAAACTTAAAGATTGCTATAATTCATCATATGAAGAATGGTGAGGATCTTAAGAAATATACTGATTTAAAGAATGAGATTAATTTTCATAATTACCGATATCATGTTTTAGATGATCCAGTGATAAGCGATTATGAATTTGATCAACTGCTCATAAAAATACACAAACAAGAGGAAGCACACCCTCAGTGGATTATGCCAGATTCTCCAACACAGAGAAGCGGAGCCGCACCAGCTGAACGTTTCGATAAAGTACGACATCCTGGGAGTATTTTAAGTTTAGCAAATGCATTCTCAGAAGATGATCTGCAAAGTTGGTTCGACCGAGTTATTAAACTTGATGAGCGCGTACAAAATGTGAAATTTGTTTTAGAACCAAAGATAGATGGACTAACTGTTGTTTTGCACTATCATAATGGAATTTTTATAAAGGGGGCAACACGAGGAAACGGGGAAATTGGGGAAGATATTACCCAGAATATACGCACAATTAAATCTGTTCCATTGAAAATTCCAGTTAACGACACTTTGATAAAAGTACCAGAAACATTTGTTGTCCGTGCGGAAGCATATATTTCTAATGAGGATTTTATTCGCTTGAACGAGAGATTTGCTAAGAAGGGAAAAAAAACTTATCAAAATCCGCGAAATACAGCTGCTGGATCAATGCGTTTATTAGACCCCGCTGTTGTTTCAGAGCGTCCGCTGCGCATCCTGGCTTATGCGATAATCAGCGGCAATCCAAAAACAACGCAATGGGAAACACTTGAGTACATGAAAAATCTTGGCTTTCCTGTTTCAAGCATATCTGAGAGATGTGATAGTTTTGATGACATGATTAAGTGCTCAAGGAACTGGACTTCGTACAGAGATGCAATTGGCTATGAAATAGATGGTGTAGTGATAAAGATCGATGATTTGAAAATCGCAGATGATTTGGGCTTTGTTGGAAAAGATCCGCGGGGAGCGATCGCTCTAAAATTTCCCGCCCAAGAAGTAACAACGCAGTTGTTGGATATTGGTGTGAAAGTTGGAAGGACTGGAATATTGACTCCCTATGCTATATTGAAACCAGTAGAGATCGGCGGCGTAGTAGTTAAGCGGGCAACATTGCATAATTTCGATTATATCGCTGAAAAAGATATTCGCATTAATGACCGGGTGCTTTTAAAAAGAGCGGGTGAAGTTATCCCATATATCATTGGACCCATATTAGGTGCAAGAAATGGGGAAGAGAGGAAATATTTACCTCCGACTGTTTGTCCGGTGTGCCATATGCCTGTGGAAAATGTCCCGAATGAGGTGGCATGGTACTGTGTGAATAATGCCTGCTCAGCACAGATAACTCGAAATATTGAGCACTTTGCCTCTCGAGACGGAATGGATATTGTTGGTTTAGGCATCAGGGTTGTTGAACAATTAGTGGAGAAGGGGTTAATTAATGATGTAGCAGATTTATATGCACTAAGTTTAAATGACCTGCTTAGCCTGGAAGGATTCGCAAAAAAGAAAGCGGAAAATATACTTTCAGCAATTGCTGAATCGAAAAAAAAGCCGTTAACGAATTTGATTAGAGCATTGGGTATCAACGGTATTGGCGAGGTTGCATCGGATGAATTGGCAATGCATTATTATGATCTGGAAGACATCTCTAAGGCTGAGAAGGAAGACGTCGAGAAAATAGATGGTTTTGGTCCTAATACTGCTGAATCCTTAAAGCAATGGTTTTCATCACCAAAAAATATTGAAACAATTGGGAAATTACGCGACTTTGGTGTTTGGCCAAAAAGTAATCTCAATAAAATACCCCAAAAGAACACATTAAAAGGGCTGAGATTTGTTGTTACTGGTACGCTGGCTAATTTCTCGCGCGATGGATTAAAGAGCTACATCAAACAATTTGGCGGAAAAGTTTCTGATAATATTAGCAGTAAAACCGATTACCTTGTGTTAGGGGAGAATCCGGGATCTAAACTTGAAAAAGCAACGAGTATGGGTGTGAAAGTGATTGGAGAAAAAGAATTGAAGAAAATGGCTGAGGTCGAGACGTGATAGGTGAATTGAGATTAAAACCTAATCGTGAAAAATCGTTAAAGCGAAAACACCCCTGGATATTTTCCGGCGCTGTTCAAGAAGTTGTTGGAAATCCAATGATAGGTGAAACAGTAAAGGTGATTTCATTTGAAGGGGAAGAAATGGGCTATGGTGCGTATAGCCCTCATTCTTCGATCAGAGCACGCATGTGGAACTTTGATGTGGAGCAAAAGATAGACGAGAAGTTTATTGCTGAAAAAATGCGTGTAGCCATTAACTTAAGATATTCACTACATTTTATTAATCCTAATAACAATTCATGCAGGTTAATAAATGCAGAATCAGATGGTCTGCCTGGATTGATAGTAGATATGTATTCGGATTTGCTGAGCGTACAGTTCTTAAGTGCCGGACCTGAATTATGGAAAGATACGATTATTAAAAACCTGGTATCAATTACCGGGATAGAGAACGTCTTTGAACGGTCTGACGTGGAAGTTCGTAAGTTAGAAGGATTGAAACCCAGAAAGGGAGGGGTATCTGGGAAAATACCAGAAAACTATATTGAGATTATCGAAAATGGAAATAAATTCTTGGTAGATATTGTTAATGGACAAAAAACAGGTTTTTATCTTGATCAGCGGGACAACCGCCTCAAAATAAAGCAGTATTCAGCAGAACGCAAAGTCTTGAATTGCTTCTCATACACAGGTGCTTTCACTGTGTATGCATTGAAAGGTGGAGCTCAGCATGTAACTTCAATCGAATCTTCAAAAGAAGCCATCGATTTGGCCAAAAAAAACTTACACGCCAACGGCTTGACTGAAGAGAAAATCTCATGGATAAATGGGGATGTGTTTAAAGAATTACGGCTTCTTAGAGATAAAGGGTTGTCGTTTGACTTGGTCATTTTAGATCCGCCGAAGTTTGCGCCCACTACTGCGCAAGTTCAATCTGCTGCGCGTGGGTATAAAGATATCAACCTATTGGCTTTTAAATTGCTTAATCCAGGCGGTATATTGGCAACGTTCTCCTGTTCTGGTGGTGTTGATCGCTTACTATTCCAAAAAATTATAGCAGGTGCAGCTCTTGATGCGAACATTGATGCGAAAATATTGGAGCAATTATCACAGGGTGCTGACCATCCTATCGCATTGAATTTTCCTGAAGGGGCCTATTTAAAAGGTCTCGTCTGCCAGGTAGCAGAAAAATGAAACGCGCCTAAAGGCGCGGAATATTTGGTGGAGATGGCGGGAATCGAACCCGCGTCCGCAAGATTAGAGCACCGAACTTCTACGAGCGTAGAAGGTATTTTATTTCACCGCAGGGTTGGAAACCTTCATACAAATCCTGCAACTATCCGTTGGAGCCCTAAAGCTCTCTTTCGCATAGGCCACGGAAACGCATGCGGCACTCCAACTTTGTGTCGCCTGTTCAACTACCGGTTGGAGAACGGAGCTGGCAGACGTGGCCTACAAGAGGCCATGTGCTCTTATCAACTGCTTACGCAGCTAAAGGAAGAGCAGCTAAGTTTGTGCGTTTGGCACGTAAATTGTGTACTGATTTTACGAGGTCGGTACCTCTCGGCTCGCCGTTCGGGATCAGCCTCCTACGTCGAAGCCTATCATCCCCGAATATATAGTCATTATACTGCAAGAATCTAAGAAAAATATAATATCCTCAAATTTATAAGCGATAATGGCACAATTCGTGCACTATTAATTGTGAGAAATTAAATATATTTAGGCGGATGCATGATCACGGGAATTGATTTATCAGAAAATAATGGACAAATAAAATGGGGCGCTTTTGGATTTGGCGATGTGCAATTTGCATTCATCAAAGCTACAGAAGCGATTGACAGCATTGATAGAGAGTTTGAGAGAAATATTCAATTTGCGAAAGAATTAGGAATTGTCGTGGGAGCGTATCACTGGCTGCATCCACGTCTACACGTGGGACAACAAGCGGAATTATTCATTAAAACCGTGAAAAATTTCAAAGGATTACTCCCCCCCGTAGTCTGCCTGGAAACCCATCGAGCGAATTTAGACGAGATGGAAAAAAACGTGATGACCTATTTAGACACTGTTGAACAATCAGTAGGTGTAAAGCCGATCATTTACACTTCTGATACTTACTGGAAAACATATCTGGCAAAGGCCGGATGGGGTTGTGATTACATGTTATGGTTGGATAAGCCGGGGTCGATCTGGCCCCAGCAGTTATGGCCGTGGGCTGGATGGACTTTTTGGCAGTATTCTTATCAAGCAAAACTCCCTGGCATACCCACAAATCTGGGTTTGAACTGGTTTAATGGATCTAAAACCGAACTTCGTCAGATGGTAATCCAATGAAAACACGCAGAGGTGGAAAATGATTCCCGGAATTGATGTTTCGCATTGGCAGCGGGAGATTGACTGGAGTGAAGTTAAACGCAGTGGTGTAAAGTTCGCCTTCATTAAAGCAACGGAATTCCCTGATAAACGCACATCACTCTTTGTTGACGGAGAGATGCGCAAGAATATCGCGGGAGCATCTGCGAATGGGTTGTTATGGAGCGCATATCATTTCTTCAGAACCCATATTGACCCGGTCATTCAGGCGAAAGTATTTTGTGAAACGGTCGGCGATTTTAACAGTTTACCGCCAGTTCTTGATCTTGAGGCTGCAGGATCAAAAGGTGAGCGGCTGAATTACAAGGTGCGTCAGTTTTTGGATGAAACAGAACGGATAACAAAAAAACGGCCTATCATATATTCCAGCGGTGGTTTTTGGAGAAGTTATCTGGCTTATGAAAAAAGAGCACATACGGATTGGGCGCGTGCATATCCTTTGTGGATTGCTCAATACACAAACTTGTGGCCGACACCCTTATATCCTTGGGCAGGCTGGGAATTCTGGCAATACTCTGATAAGGGGAAAATCCCAGGTGTGGTCACTCATGTGGATCTAAACTGGTTTAACGGATCATTAGAAGAACTTGAACGAAAATATATTGTCGGTGACAATTCCTATCCAAGTAAGGTTGAAACAGATCAGGAAGCATGTCCGGAAATTATTGAAATGAACGCCGAATCCAAATTCCGCCCTACTGAAGAGATGCAAAGTATATACAGGGGAGATTTTCAGGAACCGTCACGCCAACGGATAATTATTCAACCTAAAAATGAAAAAATAGCCAGACAAGATCGAAATGCAAAACCGAAGTCTATTAACCACCAAAGAGAAGAAGATTGGATCAGAACGTACTTTCTTCAATAAATTAACCGTTTAAAGAGTAGTCTATTTGTAAAGAAACCTCAATAAATGAGGATTCTTATATTTCTATTATGAAATGCCGAAACAGGTACTATTATCGGCTGATAATGAAAAGAAACGTGCTGCTTTATATTGTTTGATGTCTTTTTGTTAATATTTTTACTTATCGTGATTTTTTCCTGATTGATAAAGTTTAGTGGAAATCATATCAATATCCCTTCAGATATACGAGTTCTAATACCAGCAACAACATATGTAGAATTTATCTGGATATA
>CAZILY010000088.1:0-6620 GCA_964540175.1 uncultured Pelolinea sp.
AAATGTCAGAAAAAAAATGGGTGTACCTATTCAATGAAATTGAAGAGGCAGAAAAGTATACGGGCTCCTGGGATGGTGTACGTGGATTAATGGGGGGAAAAGGTGCGAATTTAGCTGAAATGACTCGCATTGATGTCCCAGTCCCGCCTTTTTTCACAATAACCACAGAAGCGTGCAACGCATTCTTGGCAAACGATGATCAATTTCCTGAGGGAATGTGGGAACAGAGTTTGGAAGCGTTAAAAGACATTGAGAAAACGACTGGAAAGAAATTTGGTGATCCCACGAAACCTTTGTTAGTGTCGTGTCGTTCTGGCGCGAAGATGTCTATGCCGGGCATGATGGATACGGTTCTGAACATTGGTCTTAACGATGAAACTGCTGCAGGCATGGTTAAGATTACAGAAAATGAACGCTTTGTTTTTGATTCATATCGTCGGCTAATTGCGATGTTTGGGGCAGTGGTGTTAGGAATCAAAGATACAAATTTTGAAGAAGTGCTTGAAGAGGTTAAGAATGCAAATGGTGCTGAAGCAGATACTGACCTTACCGCAGAAAACTTGAAAGAATTGGTTGAGAAATTCAAAAAAGTAGTTAAATCAGAAAAAGGATTTGACTTTCCGCAGGACCCCATAGAGCAGATGCGTCTCGCGACCGAAGCTGTCTTCAGCTCATGGAATGTGAAACGGGCAGTTGATTACCGAAAAGCTGCTAACATTCCTGATGATCTGGGTACAGCAGTGAATATTTGTACAATGGTGTTTGGTAACTCCGGATGGGAATCTGGCACGGGTGTTGCTTTTACAAGAAATCCATCTACGGGCGAAAAGAAACTATTTGGTGAATATCTTATGAACGCCCAGGGAGAAGATGTTGTCGCTGGTATTCGTAATGCCGCTGCGATTGAGACGATGGGCGAAAAACTACCTGATACATTCAAACAATTTGTGGATATTACCAAAACATTGGAAAAACATTATAAAGAAATGCAAGATGTTGAATTCACAATTGAAAATAAGCAATTATGGATGCTTCAAACGCGTAATGGCAAACGAACCGCCAGTGCAGCTGTCAAGATTGCAGTGGATATGGTGAATGAAGGGATGATCACAAAAGAAGAAGCGGTTGGCCGTGTTTCATCAGATCAAGTTGACACCCTCTTGCACCCTCAATTCCTTGGAGATACACTGGAAAAAGCGAAAAAATCCGGCAAGATGTTTGCTGCTGGCGTTAATGCTTCACCTGGTGCGGCTGTTGGACAAATCTATTTTGATGCGGATTTGGCAGAAAAAATGTCAAATAAAGAAAATCAAGATGTGATTATGGTCCGTCCGTTTACAAAGCCAGATGATGTGCATGGAATGTTGGCTTCTAAAGGCATTCTAACAAGCGAAGGCGGAGCAACTTCACACGCCGCCGTCGTTGCACGGCAATTTGGTGTTCCCTGTATCGTCGGTGCCTCAATGGTACGTATTGATATGAATAAGCGCCAATTGGAAGCGAATGGCGTAGTTGTAAAAGAAGGCGAGTGGATATCTTTGGATGGCGGCACTGGCGAAGCTTTCTTGGGGAAGATTGATATGACTGCTCCTTCATTGGAAGAACAAACAGACTTAATGACGCTGCTCAGCTGGGCAGATGACATTTGCGCGCAACCTGGAATTCGAGATGCACCGGAAGGGTGGCCTACAACCGGCTTGCAGGTCTGGGCAAATGCTGACTATCCAAAAGATGCCCAACGGGCCCGTTCATACGGGGCAAAAGGAATCGGGCTTTGCCGCACAGAGCATATGTTCTTTGAACAGGAACGCTTACCTGTTGTTCAGCGTATGATCCTGGCAGAAACATCAGAGGAGCGGGTTAAGGCGCTCAATGAATTGCTCCCACATCAGCGTACCGATTTTGAAGGGTTATTTGAGGCAATGGATGGATGTCCAGTGATCATCCGCTTGATTGATCCACCACTGCATGAGTTCTTGCCTTCCGAAGAAACATTACTGGAAGAAGTGATCACCATGCGTGTAAAAGGTGAGAAGGATGGTCTGGCAGAAAAAGAATCGCTGTTGGAAAGTGTTAGATCCATGCATGAATCCAACCCAATGATGGGTTTGCGCGGCGTTCGCCTGAGTGTTGTAATGCCCGAAATTGTTGAAATGCAAGTACGCGCGATCTTTGAAGCTGCGGCCAATATGATATTAAAAGGTGTGGATGCGAAACCTGAAGTGATGATCCCGCTAACAAGCCACGTGAACGAATTAAATCACATCCAGCCGCGCCTAATTGAAATTGCAAAACAGGTGATGAAAGAAAAGAAGGTTGAATTTAAGTACAAATTTGGCACCATGATAGAAATTCCACGTGCCGCACTCACAGCTGCTGAGATCGCTGAAGTTGCAGAATTCTTCTCTTTTGGAACGAATGACTTGACCCAGATGACTTTTGGGTATAGCCGTGATGACGCTGAGCGCAATTTCTTGGTAACCTATGTGGAAGAAGGTATTCTCCCTGAGAATCCATTCCAATCTGTTGATACGGATGGTGTTGGACGATTGATGGCTATGTCAATCAAAGAAGGCCGTGAAACCCGAAAGGACCTGGAAGTTGGTATTTGCGGTGAGCATGGCGGCGATCCGGCGTCAATTGATTTCTGCCATACCATTGGGCAGAATTATGTTAGCTGTTCTCCATTCCGTGTGCCAGTTGCTCGATTAGCGGCAGCCCACGCAGCTTTGAAATACGCGCCCAAGAAATAAAGATTGCTAAGTAATTTAGTAATAAAACCCGCGGATAATCTCCGCGGGTTTTATTTTACTGGAATCGTGTGTAGACCAACTTGTAAATATTCAGAAATTCGGTGATTTGCGTCAGGTAATTTTGTGTTTCTTGAAAACGGATCACTTCCAGGAAAAGATCTGGATCATTATTCGAAAGTGCTAACCAAGATTCCGCGTTTCCTGGGCCGGCATTATAACCGGCGAGTGCGGCTTGAAGATTGTTGTTGAGATAATCCTCAACATGCCTGAGGTAAAAAGCACTAAATGTTATGCTCACTTCACCACGCAGTAGGTCGATGTGCTCATAATTAGGCGGCCATTTTAGAAGACTAACAATTTCCTGGGCGGTATTGGGCATGATTTGTCCTAAACCGCTTGCTCCTGCCGCAGAGTATATATAAGGGTTGAACATACTCTCTTGTCGAATAAGTGCGAATAGAAGCAGCGGCGGGATATCAACCTCTTTGGCTGCTGATACAGTCAATTCCCGGAAATAAGCACCAAATCGAATATGGGTGAAGTAGATTGGGGCTGATAGAGATGATAAATCATCCATACCAGCCATATCTAGGATATTGCGGCTGGCATATATTGCTGGTTGATATAAATGCAGGTCAATTAGGAAATTCATCAATCGGTAAGTACTTGTGACATCTGTTTGTAATTCTGCCCGCAGCAATTCAGCTTCATTGATCGCGTTTTGATACAAGCCCAGATCCCAATAATCCCTTATCTTTTGGATACGAGAATTATTTTCTAATTCTCCTAACTCAGAAAGGTCAATTTCAGGAGAAACACCGAATGTTTTCGTTATCCATTCTTCAGCCTCCTGCTTTTCAAGATTAAGGTCGTATCCAAGGTCATAATTTTCATCTAGTGAAAGCGGAGACAATCCTTTTAGGATTTCTGAGTTACGAATGCTGTAATAATCGGTTGGGTCAGATAACTCACCCTGCTTCCACGCGTCCTGTGCGTTTTTGCTATCGTTTAATGCATGATAGCATTTACCGACCCATAAGTAAGCTTTTGCTTTTTTATCTGGTGAGGAAGCTAAAACAAGAGACCTTTGAAAAATTGAAAGAGCATCTTCATACCGATCTAAACGGAAATAAGAAATTCCAGCTAGAAATAGTGCGCGGTAACTTTGGCTGTCAGAAGGATACTCATTCATCATGCGCTGCCAAATGATTGCAGCGCCATTAAGATCTCCACTGCGCTCAAGGATACGCCCAGCCTCATAGATAAATGACGCGGCATCTGGAGATGTTGGAGCCGCATTTACAAAGGATAACAGCGTTTCAGCCCCGTTAGCATATTCATTGAGAACTGCCCACTGGACATAAGCTTTTTCATCCCAAGCGGCAGTCCAATATGGATTTCCCGGGTAATTTGATATTAATTTATCATACGCGGCAACCGCATTTCTGGGGTTTCCGGAGAAATAATAACTGAGACCCAAAAAGTAATATGCTGAGCCATCGTTATTATCCGGGTTAGAATCCAAATATCTCTGGAATGCCTGAATTGCAAAATCGTATGATCCGGCATAATAATCAACCAAGCCTCGCAGGAATTCATCCACAGGAACACCGTCGTTGATTAAAATAGTAAGAGCTGTAAAAGAATCATATGCTTTGGGAAACTTGATCACTGAATCCAGGAATTGGGTGTAGGCTTCATTTGTCAATCCTAAAGATAAATAAGCTTGACCGGATAAAAGGTTAGCGGTTGAACGTGTGTAATCATCCTGTGCGGTGTTATACACGTTGTTAAAATACTGGATGGCTGTGGTGTAATTCTCCAGCTTGTCGTAGGCTTTTCCAATTTGGAGATTGATGTATAACGGATTAAAATCAGGGTCTGCCAATAGGGCGGCTTGGTAACTAAAGATTGCCTGGTTGTGATCTCCTGCAACCATCGCTGTATCCCCAATTATTTTATACACATAAGCATTAATTTGCCCGGGTTTAAGGTCGATGTATTTTGTATATGCGTTTATTGCCTGTTGGTATTCTTCGATTTCTTCGTAGGATTGCCCTAACAAAAAATAGGCGTTTGCGGCAAACTCGGTATCTGGGTATTGGCCGAGTATACGGTTAAATGCATCGATGGCAGCATAATAATCTCTTTCAAGGAAATATGTACGTCCGAGGCCGTATAATGCCCTGGACTGCAAATCAGGCTCGCTGCTGCTTGAATATGTTTCCTGATATTCCAAGCGCGCTTTTTCTATTTCACCCGCGAATAATGCTTCATTAGCAGAAGCCAGTTGGTTAACTGGCGGGACTATTGAGGATGAGGATTCTTCCTCAACGATATTAAAAAGCTCTTGAATTTCCTCCTTGATTGTTTCTTCTGAAGATGTGTTTTCTACTTTGGATAAAAAATCAAAGGGTATTGAACAAGCGGTATATAGGAATAAAAGGGTGATTCCTAGCCATAAATTTCTTTTTTTCATACCACGTTTATAGTATGGCTTATGAATTGTGTCAACACGAAATGTGTACTTTACAAATGCCATTTCTCATGCTAAACTGATGGGGTCAAGCATCAAAGCGCTCGCAAATGAGCGCGTTTTTTTTGGAGAGTGAGAAATGCGTACCCTCGAGTGGGATGGAACCACACAACGTTTAAAGATGATAGACCAAAAGGAATTGCCTTCTACCCTTACAGTTGTTTATCTGGAGTCTTATCAAGAAGTAGCTGATGCAATTAAAAATATGACAGTACGCGGTGCGCCAGCAATTGGTGTCACCGCGGCGTATGGTATAGCTTTGGCCGCATTACGATCCCAATCAACAACTCTTGATTTGATTAGGTCTGATCTTGAGAAAGCTAGCCAAATTTTGGAGGAAGCTAGGCCAACAGCTGTAAATTTGCCGTGGGCTTTAAAACGGATGCTCAGGGTTGCCAACCAACCTTGTGATGATGTTCAGAACCTCCGTTCCGCTTTGTTATCTGAAGCGCATGCAATGGCGGATGAGGATGTGGAGATTAATATGAGCATCTCTGCTTATGGCGCTGAGTTGATTGAAGATGGGGACACGATTATTCACCACTGCAATACCGGTGCGTTGGCAACAGTTGATTGGGGAACGGCATTGGGTGTAATTCGCATGGCTTTTGAGCAGGGCAAGAAGCTGCATGTGCTGGTAGATGAAACTCGCCCACGACTGCAGGGTGCCCGCCTGACTGCGTGGGAGCTTTCACAATATCAAATACCTTACGATATTATCAGCGATAATTCCGCAGGGTATTTCTTGCGCAGTGGAATAGTAAATAAAGTTATCTTTGGCGCGGATCGGGTTGCGCGGAATGGGGATGTCGCAAATAAGATCGGTTCTTATATGCTCGCGCTGGCGGCTCATGCTAATAATGTGCCTGTTTACAGTGTATTTCCTTTTTCAACTGTTGATATTGAGTTAGAATCAGGTGATCTTATACCCATTGAAGAAAGGCCACAGGACGAAGTGCTGGATCTGAAATTACATGAGCGTTTGGTTGTCCCAGAAGATGCTAGTGCTCGTAATCCTGCGTTTGATGTTACCCCGCATGAATTGATAACGGCTTTTATCACAGAAAAAGGGGTCATTTATCCACCTTTTGAAAACAACCTTACTGATAAAATGCAAGGGTTATAAGGAGTCGGAATTATGTCAATCATCTGCACTGGTTCGATCGCGTATGATTACTTGATGTCCTTTCCTGGGTTTTTTAAAGATCATATTATCCCGGACAAATTGGATTCGATTAGCTTATCGTTCCTGGTTGATTCAATGGTAAAACAGCGTGGGGGAACTGCGCCGAATATCGCGTTTACGATTGCCCTTTTAGGGGAAACACCCA
>CAZILY010000089.1:0-6583 GCA_964540175.1 uncultured Pelolinea sp.
TGCCCCAGGCAGGAATCGAACCCACAACCTAGGCGTTAGGAGTGCCTCGCTCTATCCATTTGAGCCACTGGGGCAGTGTGTACCGATTATAGCATCAGGGTAACCCTCTATCAAGTAAAAATTTGACCGCTGGCGGGTGCCAGCGGTCAAAGGGAGGGATATTTCCACCAGTACCCTGTTATGGGACTTCACAACGCAAGGAGGGATGCGCTGCAAATAATTCTGGCGGCAATAGACACTTTCTACTAAAAAAGTTTTCGGTGTCATAGCGAAATGATATACCATATTTGTCCAATATAGTATTAACAGAGTGTAAAAAAATTTTATGAATTATTTTGGAAGATGTCAAGCCAGAAATCAACATCATTTTCTGGTTTTTCTGATTTATTTTGTGGTTTTGAAAGATGTGTGAGGAGTTTGTGGGCGAAATCGTCACTGGAAATAACAGAAGCGCCAACTGCGTTGGCGTTGTCGATTATCCAATGATCGGAAGTTACAACGGTGTAATTGTGGGCATTTCCGCCAAGTTCTTTTAACTGCAAAAGTATGGCATCATCGGCTGAGCTTGGGGAGCGGACAAAATGAGCATGCAGGTAAGCAGAGTGAAAATCGGCATGGCTGGTATGCGAGGCTCGATCGAAGTACACAACAGCTTTTTTGCGGATTTGTTTAAAATAATCATCGAGAAGTGCGAAGAGAGACTGTTCATCATCCAGCTGGTCAAGACGCAGTCCTGGGATTTTGGGGATGAGGTTGTGCCCGTCGATGAGATATGGCATACAATTTTTCTTTGTTATATAGAATTGCCGCAATTCTACCACTCTGGAAAAATAATGCAATTATTAAGGTACTGATGAAAATCTAAAAGGCTGAACCTCAAATAAATCGTTTAGAATTAAGAACAACGAACTCAAGAAATGGAACAAATAATGACTATAGCATACTATCGAAAATGGCGGCCATTGGACTTTGAAGGAGTCATCGGTCAGGAACATGTCATTCGCATTCTGCGCAACGCGCTGGCTAAAAACCGCGTAGCGCACGCTTACTTATTTTCCGGCCCAAGGGGTACTGGGAAAACGAGTACAGCGCGTATTATCGCGAAGGCTGTGAACTGCCTGGCAGAAGATGTGTCGGCGCGCCCCTGCAACACATGTGATCATTGTAAAGCGATCAACGCGGGTCGATTCCTGGACTTAATCGAGATAGATGCTGCCTCTAATACAAGTGTGGATGATATTCGGTCACTGCGCGAAAAGATCAATTTTTCCCCGACACAAGGGCGCTATAAGGTGTATATCATTGATGAGGTGCATATGCTCTCCAATGCGGCGTTTAATGCGCTGCTGAAAACACTGGAAGAGCCGCCGGCACACGCGATCTTTGTGCTGGCCACCACAGAAGTACACAAGATACCGGCAACGGTGCTGTCCCGCTGCCAGCGCCATGAATTTCGGCGAATCCCGATCAATTATATTCAGGGCAATCTCAAGAAGATCGCTGAAGAAGAAGGGATCAATGTGGATGCTGCGGCATTAACCGAGATTGCTCGACAGTCAACCGGCAGTATGCGCGATGCGGTTTCGCTGTTGGATCAATTAGCTTCCACTGGAAACGATGTAACACTTGCAATGACAAAAGATGTGCTTGGCACCGCAGGCAGCGAAAGTGTGATCTCGCTGACCGAAGCGATTTTGGTTGGAGATGCGGGGAAAGGGATCTCGGTCATCAATCATGCTTTAGACAGCGGAAGCGATCCACGCCAATTTGGAAGGCAGGTCGTTGATTATTTACGGGCGGTGCTGATGACGAAAATGGGGAATATTGAACAATTAGAAGCTGCTTTGGAAGAAAGGGATCAGTTGAAAGTTTTAGCCAAGCGCTTTGAAATGGGCAAATTGCTGGATGCTCTATATGCGTTTGACCGTGCAGCACAACATAAAAGTATAGGTTGGCAGCCGGGGCTGCAGCTGGAATTGGCGGTCACACGATTAACCCAAAACGATGGCAAAAAAGTAAAGCAGGAAAAGAATCGTCCGGAAAATGTAAAACGGACAGGGATCTCTGGAAATCAAATTTCACAACAAAAAACAGCTTCTGGAAATGTTAGGGAGGAAGCAACCAGAAAGAAAGAAGATCCGCAAAGAAAAAAAGATGTGGAAAAGAAAGAAAACGCACCCAATCCACAGGAAACTAAGGAAAATAAGCAATCTGGCGGAAATGATGTTCAGGTGCAGTGGAAGGAAATCCGAGCGGCAGCCAAATTGATCTCACCGGAAACAGGGGCACTATTAAATTCGTGCAGGTCAATCAATGTGCGCCGCGGGCGGTTGGTATTAGGGTTTTCAAGTGGGATCCTTCAATCGAAGATGGAAAATGGGCACAATATCTCGTGTGCAAAGCAAGCAATTAAACAAATATCAGGGATTGATATGGAGATTGATTGTGAAATAGCCGGGAAGGAGATGGCTCAGACGCCAGCGGATCTAAATGTGGATAAAGATGGTATGCTTGGAGCAGCGCTTTCGCTGGGTGGAAAGATGACTAAAGAAGACAATAAACGTGAGGAAAATGATTGATGATGAATAATAACAAGGGCGGCATGATGAAGCAGGTCATGCAGATGCAGAAACAACTTAAGCAGGCGCAAAAAGAACTTGAAAAAGAAACGGTCATCGGCACAGCAGGGGATGAGGCAGTGTCAGTAACGATGACAGGCAGCCAGAAATGTAAAGGGGTTAAACTGGACAGAGAAAAAATAACCGATATGCCCCCAGAGAAACTCGAGAAATTAATTGAGCACGCGATATCGGATGCCTTAGAAAAATCAAAAAAACTGATGGCCGAAAAAATTGGCCCATTAAGCGGCGGTTTGAGCGGGTTAAAATTTTAGGGAGAGCAAATGTCCGTATTACCTGATCCATTGGAGCGATTAATTCTTGCATTAGAACGATTGCCGGGCATTGGTCCAAAAACAGCTTCACGGTTGGCATTTTATTTACTGAAGGCGCCTGCGGAATTTTCGAGTGACCTCGCAGATGCGCTGAAAATGGTGAAGAGCGGAACAACTTTTTGCCAAAGATGCTTTAATATCACCGATGCGGGACGGGAGGAGTGCGTCATTTGTGCAGATCCAAAACGGGACAAGAGCGTGGTGTGTGTTGTGGAAGACCCTTTGGATATGGTGGCGTTAGAGAAAACCGATGGGTTTAAAGGACTGTACCATGTGCTGCATGGGGCACTATCACCGATCGAGGGGATTGGCCCGGATGATATCAAGATCTATGAGCTGGAGGAGCGTGTGAAAAAAGGGGGGATTGTAGAGATCATCCTTGCCACAAATCCGAGCATGGAAGGCGACGCTACCGCATTATATTTACGGCAGCGTTTGGATAAGTATCCCGTGAAATTATCCCGATTGGCGCGCGGATTACCTGTGGGGGGCGATTTGGAATACGCAGACCAAAGCACACTCCTGAGGGCATTAGCTGGACGGCAGGAATTCTAAATAATTAATTTCTCCAAACTATCCCGAAATGTGAAATACGAATATTCTGCTTGGTGGGGGAAATTTTTACTTCGCTGATGTCGTCCACCATGTTCTCCCATTTTTGTTTCAGCTCTAATTTCTGATCGCTGAGATCTTCCTGGAGGGTTTTCAGATCTTCTTGATAATTTTCCAGAATAGTTTCCGCTTCTTTCAAACGTGTTTTTGCCTCAGCAGCCATGCGTGCTTTCGTGGAGGACGTGGATAGACCTGTCAGCTTACGCTTGGCCAAAAGATTTAAAAGAGATTCGCCTACTTTTAGAGCAGTATCCAATTTACGTGAATCAAAATTCTTTTTGTATTTATCCACTTTTATTTCCTGGCGTTCGATCTTATTTTCAAGAGTAGTTTGTTTGGTCCTAAATTTGCTTTCCAGCTTGCCTTCAGCTTCTTTGATTTTTTTTACGGCCGCTTGTTGACATTGGGTACGAAAATCTTCATCGTTGACTTCCGGGCCAGCAGAAACACCAAGCGCTTTGGAAGATCGAATGGAAACTGTATCGGTCTCATAGATCCAGTGTTCAAATTCCTTTTCCTGCGCAGACCACCAGGAGGATTTTTTCATGAACTCCGAAATAGCAGCAAACTTAGTACTTCTGGGGGAACTGGTAAGCAATTTTCCGGTATCCAGGTCGGACATGAGGGCATTTTTCCACACCTGCCCGGTTTCGCGCGGATTTTCAACTATAGCGCTAATAACGCGTGTAAATTCCACCGGAGGCCGCTGGCGAAGATAGTGCACTTCAGCTACAGCGACAAGAGCAGGGGTGTACTTCTGTTTTCCAGAGCTGGTTTTGGCTGAATAAAAATATTCCTGAACTGTACCCGGAAGAGAGGGTTTCATGCTGGTAGGTTTGTCCGTCGATCGTAATTGTGTAGTTTTTGCGCTCTTCTTAGCTTTTGTGCTGGTTTCGGGAGTGAAAGCTTGAACTCCTGCGAGGGTGTTCAGGTCTGGAATTTGTGAAATGGTGAGCGGCCCTGCTAAATAGTTCATTACCCAACGAGTGTGGAAAACGGCTGGTTTCTTTTCGTGTACGTTATGATATAAGAAAACGCGTTTACCAAGGGAAGAAATAAGACGGTCAAATTCGCTGCGTTTAATATCCCCAGACACACTTTCAAGACCATCAAGAAGACGCTGTTTATCCTGGTCAGTTTGCAGCCGCCCAATCATCCAGGTGCCGGCATTCGAGAGGGCTTTATAATCCACGTCCACCGGGTTTTGGGTGGTGAGCATAAGCCCAACGCCGAAAGCACGGGCAGTTTTGAGCAGGCGGATCAAAAGTGGTTTTGAGGGTGGGTTGGCGACTGGCGGGAGATAACCGTGGATCTCATCGAAGTAGATTAGTGCGCGCAAGTCACCGGTTCCTCGCTGCTTACGCATCCACGTTTCCACAGCGGCGTATAACAACGTGATGAAGAACATACGCTCGGTATCTTCCAGGTGCGCTAAATAAAAAATGGTGTGGCGCGGTTTTCCGTCGGGTGTATAGAGCATACGTTCAATGTCTAATGGTTGACCCTCTATCCAGCTTTGAAAGGACGGGGATGCGAGGAAATTGTTGAGCAGCATAGCCAATTCACTGCGGTCCCTTTTGGGAAAGAATTCATTAAGTGAAAAAGCACCTAACTGATCAAAAGGCGGTGTTTGTGTCTGCCTGATAAGGTCCATCAGATCAAGAGATTTCCCTTTCTGCCAGTGATATTCGATGATATTGGCTAACAATATATGCTCACGAGATCGAAGGGGATCGATTTTTTTCAACCCAACCAGGGTTAAAAGTGCTGTGACGGTTGAGGAAATCTTTTCGCGTAAAGCTTCTTCGTTCTCATCCCAATCTATACTGGGAGCTTCGAACGAGGCAAGAATATTTACTGGAATGCCTGTTGTGGATCCGGGAGTGTAGATGGTGTGATCCACAGCATCTTTAAGAGTTTGGATGTCTTTAGAGCCCAACCCCCAATCCTTTAGCCCGTTTTTCCACAACACAGCCGTTTTTTCCGATACTTCGGCAATGGTTTTCTTTTCGCGGCGGGCATTGTCAGCATCTATCCAGGGTGCAAAATCCTCAGGGGCTAGATCGGGGAAGGAAAGAACCAGGTTGGTGAGATCTCCCTTGGGGTCGATAATAATGGCAGGTATACCCTGCAAAGCCGCCTCTTCAAGTAATCCCACGCACAGCCCTGTCTTACCTGAACCAGTCATACCTGTAATAATGGCATGAGTCGTTAGATCGGGAGGGTCGTATGTTAAGCGATCGTTTGAGATCTCATTCTTCTTGAGATTAAAAAATTTGCCGAGATAAAATTGCCCATCTTTGCCCATGAGAATCACCTTGAAGTTATTTTGATTAATTATACCCGTAGGTTTTTTAAGGGAAAGCTAACCACATGTATGTATAATCAATATAATCTTTTCGAGAATAATAACTATGACTATTGATTTCATCACGTATCAACTGCAAAGCATTGGAGGGAATGAATATCATCAAATTACAGGCATCCTTGTTGAGCATGGCGTGCGTACTACTCATCGGCACCGCCAGAGTGATTTACTGGCATTGTATCTTTCCTTCTCGGGTGAACACCTCTATATAAATGAAGAAATCGACGATCTGGTTAAAAAGGCAAGCGGCCTATTTTTCCATGCACAGGGGTCGGTCACGCGTGCGATCCAATTGATCATTGAGGATCTGAACAAAGCTATTCTTGAACGTAACCTGGATAGAGGGTATGAGGGTGTTCATGCGGAGGGTTCTGTCAATATCGCTGTTTTACATAATGGTTGGTTGTTTATGGGACAAGCGGGCGATGCACAGACATACACAATAGGATCTGAACGATTTGAACGGTGCGGTGAGGGCGGGGATGCAACTGAAAAATTAGGTATAAGTAAACGAATACATCCCCGCCTATACCAGAGTGAAATACAAGCAGGTGACTTGATTCTAATGAGCCCGCATGCCCACGCATCATGGAAAGCGTATTATCTTTCAGGAAGCACCGAACTGACGATGTTTCAAATAAAACGCAGGC
>CAZILY010000090.1:0-4711 GCA_964540175.1 uncultured Pelolinea sp.
TTCACGCGCCAGCGTTCAACATATATCGGCAATTTATCCGCATTGGTGATGCGCGTTTTCTGCATGGTCTTCTCAACCCCATAGGCCTTCACCAGCGTTTCATATTCTTCCACTTCTGGCTTGATCGGGCAGATCTGCATGCAGGCACCGCATTTGATGCAGTAATAATCCGCCAACACCAGCTCACCATCCTCGTCAATATGCAGCGCGCGCGTTGGGCATATGTCGGTGCATGCCAGGCATCCTTCCACGCATAGTTCACGCCGCAGCTCAACTTTGCCCTGCCAGGGCTGCTCGACCTTGAAAGCGCCGTCACTGGCAACTTCACACTGGCGGCAGCGGATGCAGTGGGGATCATCCACCACCAACGTATCCTCTTTTTTATCGTAGCTAATCACTTTTGTAGGGCAGTTGTCGATCACAAAATCCTTACGCCCCATATCAAATTTTTCTTTTGTAAAAATGGTTGACTGCACCAGTTCCGGAAATGCTTCATACTTGATGACCGGGTTCTCCGGCTCTCCGTTGACCGTCATGGTAATCACGCTGACGGGGCACATTTCCATGCATTCACCGCAAAACACACATTTCTCCGGGTCAATATCCACCGCCTGCTTACTCACCATGCGCCCATTTTCTAGGACAGCGTCCACATGCGTGATCGCATCAACTGGGCAGATGGACGGCCCCAACTGGCAGCCCACGCAGTGCTCGAGATCCCACCGCATCACATAATGGCGGGTGACCATCGCACGTTCAAGGATGATCTCCTTTTCATTCTTAGTTGCTCTGGTAACTCCTCGACCGCGCATAATCAGCTCCTATAAATCCAACGGCAGTTCATTTAATTCTGCCAACGAGAAAACAGGTCCGTCTTTGCAGATATATTTTGTCCCCAAATTACAGCGCCCGCACTTCCCCACCCCGCATTTCATCCGTTTTTCAAGAGAAGTAAAGATATTCTTGGGCGCGAATCCCAGTTCAACCAGGATAGGCAGCGTATATTTGGTCATGATGGGCGGACCACACACCACTGCGACTGATTTTTTAGGAGACGGCGCGACATCTTTAACCACATCAGGTACATATCCAGTGTGGTGATCCCAGCCCTCCTCCGGCACATCAATCGCCTGGTGTATTTCCATGTCCGAACGCTGATACCAGGATTTGATATCCGGTTTATAAAGGCACAAGCCGGATGAGCGCGCGCCGTAAATAACAACAATGCGGCCGTACTCGTTGCGGCACTCCGCGTGCATGATATGCTTCGTGAGGGCATACAGGGTTGAAAAAGCGCACCCGCCGCCGATGACGACGACATCTTTTCCTTTCCAGTCGCCGAGCGGGAACCCGTTCCCCAACGGGCCGCGCATACCAATGCTGTCACCCGCCTGCATATGGTGGATAGTATCCGTAAAAGAGCCCACATTCTGGACCGTGAAACGGACAAAGTCACCTTCCCAGGCAGCCGAAGCGACTCCAAAAGGCGCTTCCCCTTTTCCAAAGATCGACAACTGGCAGAATTGGCCCGGATTGTAGGCCTTAAAAAATGCGCTCTCATCTATATTGTTTTTAAAGCTTAATTCAAATGAGCGCAGAGAGCCGTCATCTGTCTCTCGAATGATTCTTTCTATCCGCATGGGGATTGGTTGATACATATTGTCCATTTAGAAATCCCTCATTGTAGTTTTAGTGAAGTGATCGCCGTAATCATCTCACGAATATCCAAATTGACCGGGCACTGCGACACGCAGCGCCCACAGCCGGTGCAGCCGCTGACGCCCTCGTTATCCACCCAGTAGGCGAATTTATGCATGATGCGCTGGCGTGTGCGCCCCGCTTTGCTCGGTCTGGGGTTATGGCCGGATGCTTCCTGTGAATAAATACGGAACATGCAAGTATCCCAGTTCCTCACCCGCTGGCTTCGGTCAACTTCATCCACGATGTCGAAGCAAAAACAGGTCGGGCAGAGATAGGTGCAGACACCACAGCCGAGGCAGGATTCGGAAATCTCTTTCCAGACAGGCGTGTCAAACGCCTCATATAATTTATCTCTAATCTGCTCCAGATCAGCCGGTTGATGCTCTTTAACAACACTGCCCCTATGGACAGCCCGCATACTTTTGCTATGTGCATCATCAGCGGGGGTTAAGCTTGAAATCAGTTCCTCCCCTGCTTTCGTCAAGGGTTTCAGAAAATACACATCATCCAGCTCAGTGACGAGAATGTCCGAACCTTCTTCCCCGAATGGCCCGCTTCCGACCGTATCGCAAAAGCCAGTTTCACACATCGTCGCGCATCCGAATGAAATAATGAGCGCTTTTTCTCTTTTCTTTCCCCAATACAGGTCAAAGTCACCCGCTTGATTGAATATAGTATCTAAAAGCCATACAGAGCGGGCGTCGCAGGGGCGCATGCCAAAAATGATGCGCTGGCGGGGTGCGTCCTCCGGCACGGTATAGCTGCCGTTCTGGTAATTAAATAATACTTCTGATTGGGGCAGGAAAATGCTTTTTGGCGGATAGATCGTATTTTGAACGCTGCCAAGGACGATCTCTTTGGGATCGTTAACGTGCTTGAATTGAAGTCCCTCTTTTGAAGCAACCGGCGCGATCAGATCGTAGGATTTCATCCATTTCTTGATAGTTTTTTGAAGCGCGTTCTTTTTGATGATTTTTGGTATCATGGCATGAACCTGTTCTTATCATCCAGAGTGATCGTCGCGAATGGGGGCTGCTTTTCTTCATCCGCTCCCACTTCAAACCCATATAAGTCTTTCATATCGTCATTCAATTTATCGGTCAGGTAAACCATCTTAATATCCATCGGGCAGGCACGCTCGCAGGCGCCGCACTCCACACAGCGTCCGGTTTGGTGAAAAGCGCGGATGATGTGCCAAGCCTGGGTACCTCCGGGAGTAAGCATACTTTCGCTCCATCTGGGGGCAATATGGTCCACAAAACATTCTGTGCAATAGCACATTGGGCAGGCTTCGCGGCACGCGTAACAGCGGATGCAACGGTCTGTCTCTTCCGTGAAAAGTTTGTAACGAAGGTTTGATGATTTTTTTGCAAACGCATCTCCCCACGTAGGCGGGAGGTTCTCATTTTCTAATTCATTGGGCTGAATTTCACCAATAAGGATATCCACACCCATCGGTTCACGGCGGGTGCATTTCCGGCAGGAATCGACGATAAATTCGTTCCGCTTGAGCACCTGCTTTTTGCCAGCAGCCTCAAGAATTATCTGGCTGCCTTCTTCAACCGCACTGGTTATTGGTCCGTCAGCGGCATTTTGGATCTTTTTCCAATCGAGGATACCGCTGCAGGGAACGCCGATCAGATATAAATTCTCCCGATTCACCTGATGTTCAATCGCCAACGCCCGCACCGCCCTGCTTTCGCATGCACGGCAGATCAGCCCAATACGTTTATCTTTCGGCTGATCGTGCAGGAATACAGCGAGGTTGTTCTGGCAGAAGCCATTCAGGATCAGCTGCTCTGCGTCCTCAGGCGAAGAGATGAAAGCTGGCTGCGTTTTCAGCGGGATGGTTCCACCCTTGAAACCAATCACCAGATCCACTTTCTTTTCAGAGAGGATGCGCGCTGCTTCCTCTCTTACCTGGATAAAATCATCCATAATTCTGACCAATGATTTCGCCTTTCAATGTATTAAATTTCTCGTTCGGCTTCAGCTTTTTCAGTTCAGCGCTGAAGGCAGCAATCTCGTTTTGAATGACACCTCTTTCGTCAATATTCATCCACAGGAATTTAAACCGTTTTTGTTCTAGCCCTAGGAATATAAGGAAATTTCGGAATTCATCCAGTTGGCGCCTTGCACCCAGGTTGCTGTTGATAAAATGGCATTTCTCCGGCATGCATCCGCTCACCATCACTCCGTCCGCTCCTTTTTGGAACGCATTCATGATAAAGAGGGGGCTGATGCGCCCGCTGCAGGGCACCTTGATCAGTTTGATATTATCCGGCAGCTCCTGCTCCACCCAATCCTGATCCGCGCTGCTCGCCAGGCAGTATTGGCATTGGAATAGTATGATCCTCGGGTTACCTTTCATGCCGCATCCTTTACCGATTCTTCGGTCAGCCAGCTGCTCAGTAAATCAACGACACTCTCATCAGTATAGTCTTCCATCAATTCAATTGAATTTGAGCGGCAGACAGAGGAACATAACCCGCAAGCCATGCAGTGTTCACTGTCAACTTCCGCGATGGTCAGGTTCTTTCCGCGGTTGGGCACATTCTTTTCAACCAGATGCACCGCTTCATAGGGGCACACTTCCACACACAGCCCGCAGGCCACACATGTTTTTATATTCACCCGCGCTGTTTTGAGGGGAGAATGGTATCCCGCTTCGATAGCCAGCTCTTTAACAGCTGTGATGACACCCGATATATGGATCTCCTGCGGGCAGGCGGGATAGCACAGATCGCATGCTGAGCACAACCAGGTAGTTGGGCTATCAAACGCGTTCTCGAGCATATCCATCATCACCATTTTCATCATTCGGCGGGGGTTATATGCTTTGTCAATTTTTTGCTGGATCAAACACCTGCTCACACACGTCCCGCATGAATAGCACACGGACACGTGTTCCCCACCCGGGATGGCCCGGACCTGGTCCAGCAAGGTAGTCTCTTGATCTTTATTTTTCATCCTGGACCGTCTCTATCATCATCGCAAGTGCTAATTTGTC
>CAZILY010000090.1:4811-6470 GCA_964540175.1 uncultured Pelolinea sp.
CTTCTGAAGGCGATCCGCGCGTCTCGCGCCCACCTGCTGCCCGGTGATATAGTGGCAGTCCTGCGGATGGCAGCCGGAGTAGAGTACTGCACCCGCGCCTAATCGGAAGGCTTCATAAATAAAGTCTGTATCCATCCGTGCAGAACACATCACGCGTAAGCCCCGTTCATTCGCGGAATATTCAAAATGGCTCGTGCCTGCCATGTCAGCGCCCCCGTAAGAGCACCAATGGCAGCGGAAAGCGAAGATCTTCTCTTCCGGCTTTTCTGCCAGCAAAGCGCGAATTTGTGCCAGGATCTGCGCGTCCGTGTAATGCATTTGAGTCATCGCGTTATGCGGGCATTCCGCCACACATCCGCCACAGCCGTGGCATTTGGCAATTGTCACCTGTGCGGCTTTTCCCTGTTCCACAACGATGGCGTTGTAAGGACACGCTTTCGCACAAATGCCGCACTTCTTCCCATCCGCGCTGACACAGCGGTCCTCCCAGACCTGCGCGATGATGGGCTCGATCTCCCATTCATCCGAATGCAGGATGCGCCCTGCCCTGGAGGCGGCCGCTGAACCGGAAGCCACAGATGCTGGTATATCTTTTGGCCCCTGGCACGCACCGGCCAAGAAAACGCCGTCCGTCGGGCTGTCGATTGGCCGTAGTTTAGGATGGTATTCCGTAAACCATCCACCCGGACCCTGCTGGATGTTCAGCACAGAACTGACTGAATCCACATCTGGCTGCGGTACGGCTGCCTGGTTGAGCATGACCATATCATATTCATATTCAGTGACCAACCCCAGCGTGATATCTTCAGAATGGACGAACAGGTTATGGGTCTTATCATCTTCCGTAATCAGACTCGGCCTGCCCTGGATGAATTTGATCCCCATCTTCCGTGCTCGCTCATAAAATTCTTCGTATCCCTTCGAAGGAGTGCGGATATCAATGTAGTAAATACTTAATTCCATATCCGGGTACATTTGTTTCAGAAGGATCGCGTTCTTGATGGCGTACATGCAGCAGAAATTTGAACACCAGGGATTGAATCGCTTGTCTCGCGAACCCACACAATTGATAATCGCCAATCGCTTGGGGTTCTCTTTATCGCTCGGACGGATCAAGCTTCCGATGGTCGGACCCGCCGAGTTATTCAGGCGCTCCATCTCCATTGCTGTAATCACGTTCGGGTAGCGCCCATATCCAAATTCCGGGATGACACTCGGGTCAAAGTGGTTGAATCCAGTGGCAACGATAATCGCGCCAACGTCCACCCACTCCAACTTATCTTCCTGGCTGAAATCAATCGCTTCCAGTGGTCCGCATGCTTCCACGCACTTATAGCAGTCAATGCACGATTCCCGATCAATGGTGTAAAGCAGGGGAACGGATTGGCTCATCGGTATGTATATCGCTTTATGCGGTGCCAGATCCATCTCAAAGGGATTGGACACTTCAATCGGGCATACCTTCGCACAATCGCCGCATCCATTGCAGCGGTCCGCAATCACATAACGGGCTTTCTCCCGCAGTTGGACTTTAAAGTTACCTACATACCCCTCTACGCGTTCAACCTGCGTATATGTTCTCACATCAATGTTGCGGTGACGCGCCGCGTCAACCATTTTAGGTGCGAGTATTCATATACTACAGTCCATCGTGGGGAA
>CAZILY010000091.1:0-6385 GCA_964540175.1 uncultured Pelolinea sp.
AGGTTGCCGGTTGGTTCATCCGCCAGGACAATTGCAGGATCATTCACCAGCGCTCGGGCAATCGCCACCCGCTGCTGCTGCCCACCAGATAACTCGTAAGGCTTATGGGTCATGCGGTCTTCCAATCCCACACGCACAAGCAAATCTTGTGCGGTTTGTTTGAAATCCAGATGCCCATTATTACGCTTATAGCGCAGGGGCATCATTACATTCGTTAGAGCAGTTGAGCGAGATAACAGGTTATATGATTGAAAAACAAATCCTACCTGCCGGTTGCGGATATCCGCTAATTGATCCCTTTCCAGACCCTGCACATTCTCACCATTGAGAAGATATTTTCCACTTGTAGGGCGGTCCAAACAGCCGATGATGTTCATCAATGTTGATTTACCCGATCCTGATGGACCCATGATCGCTATGATCTCTCCTTTTTTAATTGTCATTGAGAGTCCTCGCAGGGCATGTACTTCAATTGCACCCATCTGATAGGTCTTATAAAGATCAACTGCTTCAACTACGGTATTATTTTTTTTTGTCATTAATTTACCTACCTTTTTATTCGGGCCTTTCCCCGCCAAATCCATCACCAGGATGACCGCCATTGGTAACCTGGTTCATCTCACGCATTACGCTGGGATCAAAACCATCAGCATTTTCTGATGAAACAATTGTCACTGCCAGTTGATCACCAACAGCAAGATCACCTTTGATCACCTGCGTGTGCACATCTGAAGTTGCACCCAGTTTCACCGGTACCGCGGTCATGCTGCCATCCGCATTTACGCGCATCACAACAGAAACGCCATTCTGACTGAGGATAGCCTGAGTTGGAATAAGAAGCGCGTCTTCTATCTGACTGGTGATGATACTAACCACAGAAGTGAAACCCGGTCTGACCGTTTCATCAACATCCTCCATCTTTACGCTCACACGAAATTCGACCACTCCGCTCTCAGTTGTTCCGGCTGAGGAGATAGACTCCACAAATCCGGAGTATTCCTGGTTTGCAAGTGCGTCGAAGGTGAGGATAACTGTTTGATCAATTTCAACTTTATTTATATCCACCTCTGAGACATAGATATCCACCATCAGGTTATCAAGATTATCAATGCGTACAGCTGCTGTTCCATTGGATGCAAGTTCCCCGCTCACTGCTTGGACTTCTGTGACCGTTCCAGCGAAAGGAGCGATGATCTTAGACTGATTGATGATATTCTGCAGTGCCTGTACATTGGCTTCTGCCGCAGCAATTTCTTCGGTTTGGTCGAGATAGCGGTTATACGCTATGCGGGCTTCTTCCACATCCGCCAGTGCCTGATCGTATTGAATGAAATCAGTTTCAACCGCGTGGTCGTAATACGTACCCAGTAAATTACTCAGATAATGCAGATACTTATCAGATTCTTCGATGGCCGTTTTCCTGTCTTCATACGCGGCCAATCGTTCAGGATCATCTGCGTCCAGGTGAGAAAGCGCGTCATAAGCAGTTTCCTTTACCCAGACGATTTGCTCCATTGCATAATATTCTTCACGTGCTTTTTCAATCGAGTCCCATGAAGAGCCTTTGTAGTTGTAATAATCACGATCCGCTTTATAACCGACCAGAGCGTATTCAGCGTCAGCCAGAACTTGCGCGGCATTATACAGATCCGAGTTGGCAACAAGCATATTTTCAAGCACGATTTGTGCTTCCAGTAAATCTGTCTGCGCCTGCAATATTGAAGAGGCTAATGAACTGTCTTCTAAAGTCAATAAAACCCGATCTTTTTCTACCTTGTCACCAACCTTGAGGTCAAACGCGCTGACAATTCCGCCTGACTCCCAGGAAAGCGTTATGGATGGTACTGCCTCGAGTGAGCCAACCACATCAATGCTTTCAGTGATCGCTCCGCTGGTGACATCCATATATACTACCTGCGTCTCATCGGAAACGTTGTTCCCCTGTGAAATCAGCATGGCAGCCGCTATGATCGCAACAACAAGAATGCCGCCCCCGATCAGCACCCATTTTTTTTGGGATTGGTAAAACTCCAATATTTTTGTCTGTATGTTCTTAAGATCCATTTTTTCTCCTAACAATTCCCAATTTAATAAAACTATATTAATTTACAAATGAATAATACGTGCGGAGTGTTAAAAAGACACATGGAAGCAGTAAGCAGACATGGTGAGTGTGATCACATATTAATATGACCGGTGTCACATCAATAATTTAGGTAATTCATGCTAATATCTTTTCATGGCAAAAGAAATCATTGATCAGCGGGTTCTTCGAATCCTGCGCTGGTCCGTTTTTGTGCAAGTCTTATTCTTGCTTCAGAGTTCCTTCTCTCCAAGGTTCTATTTCCTGGAGCGGGGGGGCAGACCGGACATTGACTTCATTACTATTTTGCCAATTTTATTAATGGTACTTATCCTCCTCCTTCTTTCTTTTAAAGGAATCCGGAGCAGGATCACAAAACCGATTTTCTTTATCATTCTGAATGTGTTAGCGCTGATTACTGTTTTCTCCCGTCAAATTATTTCGGCTGCTTCAATTAAAAGTCTCCATTCAATGATGCAGTTCTCAACTTTTCGATGGGATATGATCTTTTTCCTGATCATCCCCCTGGTATTTATTGCCTGGCAGTACTCTATGCGTGAAGTAATCTTTTACTGTATATTAATTGTTTTAGCGGAAGCAGTTCCGCTTTTCTTCCCGAATGGTGAAAGAGACCTGTTTTTTGCGGTCGCGAATATTTTTGGTGATATTGCCCGCAGCGTGATCCTGGCAATAGTTGGTTGGATTGAGAACCAGCTGGTAACCCTGCAGCGCGGCCAGCACACCCAATTGTTGGAAGCAAACAAACAGCTGCGCAAATACGCGCATGCAAATGAAAAATTAGCCCAGACACAAGAACGCAACCGTCTGGCACGTGAACTGCACGATACGCTTGCCCACACACTGAGCAGCGTATCTGTACAATTGGAAGCGACCAAGGCGCTGTTTGACCGTGACCCCGCGGGAGCAAAAAAAATGCTGGGGCAAACCCTTGTGAATACCAAAAACGGCCTCACAGAAACACGCCGAACGCTGGTGGATCTGCGCTCCTCCGAGTTGGAGAGCTATGGGTTAACTCAGGCAATTCGAAACATGGGCAAATCCACTTCCGAGCGGGGTGGCTTTAAGATCAGTTTTCACCTGGATAAAGGCATGGACGTCCTTTCTGATGAGATCGGACACTGTCTGTACCGTGTCACGCAAGAAGCATTGGAAAATACCCTGCGGCACGCGAACGCGAAGAATGTATCCATTAACTTATTGTTCGATGAGGATGCCATTAAATTGCAAGTCATTGATGATGGGAATGGATTTGAGAAAAAGGAAGTAAAAAAAGAACACCTTGGTATTCGCGGGATGCGTGAACGGGTGGAAATGCTGGGAGGTACTTTCACCGTTGAAAGTGACCCCCATAATGGCACAGAAATAACAGCAGTACTGGGAAGAGAAGATGATTGACGTTATTATTTGTGACGACCAGGAAGTAGTCTGCCAGGGCTTAAAAGCCATCCTCAGCACTGCGGAGAACCTGAACGTGGTCGGGATTGCCAATAACGGTTTGGAAGCGCTGGACCTGATCGAGAAACATAAACCAAATGTCGTGCTGATGGACCTTAAGATGCCGATCATGAATGGCATCCATGCTACAAAACAGATCAAGGAAAAATATCCAGATACAAAGGTGCTGGTGCTGACCACGTATGATGCGGATGCCTGGTTGTTCGATGCAATCCGAAACGGCGCGGACGGCTATCTTCTTAAGGATACTTCCCGGGAAACGCTGATCAGCGCTATTAGGGAGATCCATGAGGGCAAAACGCCGCTGGATTCAAAAGTTGCCGGAAAATTATTCCGTCAATTATCCCGGCAGGCTCTCCCTGGGGATACCACCCTGGGGCAGGACCTCACCAAACGTGAAAAAGAGATCTTGAAATTTATTTCACATGGCATGACCAACGCTGAGATCGCACAAAACCTATTCCTTTCCGAGGGCACGGTGCGCAATTATGTCAGCAGGATCCTCGAAAAATTACAGGTGGATGACCGCACACAGGCGGCTGTCCTGGCGCTGCGTTACGGCTTGGTTGAGTAATTTTTCTGTTGAGCAGGTTGGGTTAATTAAATATCCTGTTGGTTACCATTAACCCAACAAAAGATAATAAATAATTAGAAGTTGGGTTGAAAACACATTAACCTAATTTACAAACCCCTCTGTTTTTCCCTATCCGCATTAATATTGACATTTCTCATATGAACCTCTGATCTTCTTCTTGTATATGCCAATTATCATTTAGATACATTAATTTTTATGTAAGGAGAATGACAATGGCTAAGATTATAGGTATTGATTTAGGTACAACGAACAGCGTTGTAGCTGTGATGGAAGGCGGCGAGCCAACTGTGATCAGCACGGCAGAAGGGTCACGTTTATGCCCATCTGTGGTCGCTTTTAACAAAAATGGAGAGCGGTTGGTCGGTCAAACTGCTAAACGGCAGGCGGTCATCAACCCGGAAAATACGATCTACTCGATCAAGCGCTTTATGGGACGCAAGTTTGATGAAGTGGAGCAGGAACGTGGGATGGTGCCTTATACGGTTGTCGAGGGTCCGGCTGGTGATGCACGTGTGCAGATAGCGCAGAATGATACAGCGTTCTCACCGCAGGAGATATCCGCGATGATACTTTCTAAATTAAAAACAGATGCGGAGTCGTATCTGGGCGAAAAAGTGAATGACGCTGTAATCACGGTGCCGGCTTATTTTAACGACAGCCAGCGTCAGGCGACGAAGGACGCCGGCAAGATTGCCGGATTGAATGTCCTGCGAATCATCAATGAACCAACTGCTTCGGCGCTTGCTTACGGGTTTGATAAGAAAGAAAATGAAAAGATTCTTGTATTTGACCTTGGCGGTGGAACATTCGATGTTTCCATTCTGGAAATTGGAGATGGCGTGTTTGAGGTCAAATCGACATCTGGAGATACTCACCTGGGTGGAGATGATTGGGACCACGTGATCGTAAACTGGGCAGCCGACCAATTCCAGAGCGAACAGGGAATTGACTTGCGCCAGGACCACCAGTCGCTTCAGCGTCTGCGTGAAGCTGCAGAAAAAGCAAAGATCGAATTGTCTTCCATGATGGAAACAGAGATTAACCTGCCGTATGTTACTGCGGATTCCAGCGGACCAAAACACCTGGTTGAAAAACTCACGCGCGCAAAATTTGACCAACTGAGCAGCGCACTTGTGGGCCGCCTTAACGGTCCTGTTGCCACTGCATTGAAAGATGCCGGATTATCTGCCAACGATATTGATGAGATTATCCTGGTTGGCGGCGCGACGCGGATGCCAATGGTGCAAGCGCTGGTGAAGGAGTTGACTGGCAAAGAAGGCAATAAGAGCGTCAATCCAGATGAGGTTGTCGCTGTGGGTGCAGCTATTCAGGGCGGCGTATTGACCGGTGAAGTGCAGGATGTGCTCCTTCTGGATGTAACTCCGCTTTCGCTGGGCGTAGAAACGCTGGGCAGTGTGATGACAACACTAATCCCGCGCAACACAACCGTTCCGGTGAAGAAAAGCGAGATTTTTTCAACTGCAGGGGATAATCAGACATCCGTGGATGTTCATGTTCTGCAGGGTGAGCGGCAAATGGCAGCTGATAATATGACTTTGGGACGATTCCGATTGGAAGGTATTCCACCCGCGCAGCGCGGACTGCCGCAGATCGAAGTAACATTTGATATCGATGCAAACGGCATCTTGAATGCTACCGCGAAGGATAAAGCTACCGGGAAAGAGCAGCATATCACCATCACTGCTTCCACCAACCTGAAAAAGGATGAAGTGGAAAAATTGGTGCAGGAATCTAAGAAGTATGAACAGGCGGATGGAGAGCGGCGCGCCGTGATTGACGCCCGCAACCAGGCAGATAGTGCCATCTACCAGGTGGAGAAAACGCTTGTGGAGCAAAACATTGTCAGCACTCCAGATTTAGACAATAAGATCAAGGCACTGAAAACTGCCAAGGAGGGCAGTGATCGGGCAGCTATCCAAAACTTAACCAACGAACTGCAGCAGATCTACACTGCGTTGGTACAGCAGTCCGCTCAGCAGAAGGAACAGCCTGCTAACGAGCCGGATAGGAATAACGAGGATGTGGTGGAAGGTGAATTCCGCGAAACGTAGAAAAAATTCTTTCGACAACAGATTGGGCGCACGGTTGTGCGCCCAATTTTTGTTTACTTTATTGTCATCACGAGCATAGCGAAGCGACCTCCTACCAACAAATACGTAGTACCAAAATTTATAAAGAGTTGTCTAAGAAAGGATAGTACATCATGCTCC
>CAZILY010000092.1:0-6381 GCA_964540175.1 uncultured Pelolinea sp.
TCTGGAAGCAATACCTCTAAACTCTGTTGAACACCAAGAGCAATCAATACCCTAAGAAAAGTGTCCAACGACACACCCTTACCTTTCTCCAATCTTCGGATCGTATTTATCGAAACGCCAGATTCGTTGGCAAGTTGTACTTGAGTTATATTCCGCGCAAGTCTGATATTTTCAACATTTTTGCATAAGGATTTTTCAATTTGATCACTTGTAGCTATTGCATAATCAATCTGGCTATCCATCTGTTCTTTCCCTCCCTACTTAACGATCATCTCACAGTATAGGTATATTACATGATTGTTTAATCACTAATATATTGGTGTTTATTAGCGCATAAGGCAACTAAACAACAACATATTATGTGTTAACTATAAGGAATAATACCATAATATAAAAATTTATGTCGTTATATTAATACCCAATATATTGGTGTTTAACAAGCTTTTAGGGCTATAATCTACAATATATTGTGTATTAACAATTAGTTTTGAATAAGTCATTAACGTTGGCTCAGCTCGAAGTTCTCTCTTGGGATTTTGTGAAGCACCCCGGATGGGTCAATCCCTACTTTAAAAGAAAAACACCTGCCAGTTTCCCGGCAGGTGTTTTTGTAATTCAAGGTTCGATCTTATTCAAGTTCCGCGACCAGCTCGGCAGCTGTAATATTCAGCTCGGCCAGGATGGCATCAATTGCTTCTGCGGACTCTGCTGCATAAAGCTGTGCTGCACCATCATCCACTGCCCTGCGGACCGAGTACCAAGCCGTGAAGGTCTCCGGTTCACCCAGTCCCAAGTCCGCGATGGCCATGGTGGACTGATATTGCGGTACAGCGGCAATATAGTCTACCAGCATAGGTTCTACGGAGTACTGGGTCGGCAGGTAACCGCTGGCTTCAATCCAGGCGGCCTGGTTCTCAGGAGTAGTTAGGAATTTGATGAACAACCAGGAAGCCAATTCCTGTTCCGGGGTGGATTTCAGCACACCCACGGTCTGTGTGTAAGCATCGGTGCCCAGACCGCCATCAGGACCCACGAAGGGCAGGAAGCCCCAGACATCAGCTTCATTTCCGGCTTCCTCAAAAGCAGGTATGTAGTACTTCAGGCCGGAAGTGGAGCTCGTGGTCACCAGGGCCAGGCGCTGGCCCTGTTCGGGATTCGCATAGCTTTCGGTCTCATATGTGCAGCCGGCGTCGCGCAGTTCATTGATATACATGGCAGCTGCCTTGATCTCGGGAGTGTTGAACTCGTAGGCTGTGCCATCGTCGTTCAAAAGGTCGCCACCGAAGGCATAGATGAATGACACCAAGTTCGAAGTGCTGGGAGACCAGACCATGCCGGTACCGCCATCGTTGTCAGGATTGTCATCGGTCAGGTTGGCTTCCGCAGCAGCGCAGATCTGCTCTTTAAACTCCTCAGGGCTTGTGGGAGCGGCATCAAAACCCAGCTCCTGGGCCCAGGAGAAGTTGTACACTATGGCGTTGGCCGATTGGCTTAAAGGCCAGCCCAAACGTTCACCATCCGCGGTCAGGCCCAAATCAAGCACTGCAGGATAAATGTCTGCCAATTCTTCTGCAGTCAGGCCGTAGGTCTCATCGTACACGACTGGATTCAAGTCCGCAACGAGGTCGACAGTGTCCCAGTTGTTGAGAGCACTGGTGTAGGCCTGAGCGATTTGAGGGAGGTCACCAGACTGAATACCGGCATTGACTTTATCCTCAACATCGGAGTACCCACCCTGGTCCAGGGCTTCCACCGTGATGCCATATTCGTTGTTGGCGTTGAATTCATCTACAATGGCCAACATGGCTTCATTGCGGGGATCACCTTCGCCGTAAACGTGCCAGAACTGAACAGTGGTGCCGGAGATGTCCATCATGGGTTCTTCTACGATCTCAGGTTCTACTACCTCTTCCACTTCCGGTTCTACTACCTCTTCCACTTCCGGTTCTTCTTCCACAACTTCAGGCGCGCAAGCTGTCAGAACCAGAGAAAAGATCAGTAAAGATGCGAACAAGATTGTTAGTAATTTTTTAGGCATTATATTCTCCTCAATAGGTTGTTCGGTTTGATCAAACGAAATTAGTTAGTATGAGCTGTACCACCTCCTTATCAAAGTAGTTGCCTGTATTTTTTTATCCTTTTAATCCACTCCGGGCAATGCTTTCTGTAAACTGTTTCTGCGTAAAGAAGTAAATGATCAAGATAGGAATTATTGTAATCAATGCCCCGGCCATAATATAGTGAAATTCCTGCCCTGCTTCGCTGACAAAGTTCATCAATCCCACAGAAATTGGTCGCCAATCCGCCGTGTTGGTCACCAGCAAAGGCCAGGCCAGCGAGTTCCAGGAGCCCATAAAGGTTAATACCAGAATGACCATCAAGGGGGCTTTGGAAAGCGGCAGCACAACCTGGAACAAAAAGCGCAGATGGCCAGAACCGTCGATCCGGGCCGCGTCAAAGAGTTCGTCCGGGATCTGGGCAAAAAACTGCCGCAAAAGAAAGATATTAAAGACGCTTCCCATAAAAGGAACGGTTAATGCCGGCCAATTGTTGATCCACTTAAGCGGACCGATTCGTCCCAACCAGGTAACCGTTAAAAAGTTGGGGATGATGGTCACCATGGCCGGGATCATCATCGTGCTTAATAAAATACCAAAGATCAGATCCCGCCCTGGAAATTTTATGCGAGCGAACCCATAAGCGGCCAGGACGCTGATGCTGACACTACCGATCAGGGAAATGGCTGTGATTTTGATACTATTGAAAAAATACCTTGAAAAATTAGCCCGATCCCAGGCAACCAGATAATTCTCCCATTGAGGGATTTTGGGAAAGAATTGGGTCCCCAATGCCTCACCAATCGTTTTTAATGATGTGGAGATCATATACACAAACGGCACCAGTGAAATAATAGCCCCGATGATCAGCAGCATATAAGTCAGTACTTTCAGTATTGTCGAACGTGTCAATTTCATACCCGCATTCCTTATCTTTAAAGGTAAAACACCTTTGAGCCCTGGAAACGATTGTTGATCACTGTTAATCCCAGGATAATGGCAAACAGCACAAAAGCCATTGCCGATGCATACCCGTAGCGTAGTTTTTCAAAAAATTCCAGGAAGATAGCCACACTGAACGTATTTGTTGTGCCCAGGGCCAAACTTTCCCGGAAGACCCACAGGGTGGCAAAAGCTTTAAAAGTGCCGATAATGGCTATCAATGATAAGAAATAGGTCGTTGGAGAAAGCAGCGGGAAAGTGATATAGCGGAAGATATCCCAATTATTAGCCCCATCGATCTCTGCCGCGTCATTCAGGTCAGCAGGGATATTACCCAGCCCAGCCAGATAGATCACCGTGTTGTAGCCGACATAAGTCCAGATGGCATGGAGGATCACCACGACCAGGGCCAGACTTGGCCCGGCCGCCCAGGCCGGCAAATTCAAGCCCAGCGCCTCGCCGATGATCAAATTCACTCCTTTGGATTCCTGCAGCCAGGCTAACCCTTCACCCCCCAGAGCTCTCAAAATTAAGTTGATGATGGCGGTATTCCGGTTAGCAAATAGCTGCCGGAAGATGGCCGCACTGGCGATAAATGGAGTCACATATGGCAGAAAAAAAACCATCCGGAAGAATTCCGAGCCCCGCAATTTCTGGAAAAGCAAAATCGCCAGGAACATCGAGATCGTTAGCTGAAAGGGAACCGTTCCAGCAGAAAAAAAGATGGTTACTTTCAATCCGTTCCAGAGATCTTTATCTCCGGAAGCCAGCAATACGGGGATCTCTCCGATCAGCAGCCAGCCCCCAACCATGAAGACAAACGCCCCCAGGATCCGCAGCCAGAATTTCCAGGACTCTTTGGATTTGGGCGCGGAAGACCAACTGAACCAGCCCAGGATCAACAGTATTATCCCCGCCGATATCGTGATTACCTGGGGCCATATTCCTGGGTCCGTGCCCGCCTCCAGGGAGGTTAAATAAACCTGTGAGATCTGCTGGTAAGTAAAACTCAGCAATCCCAAACCGGCTCCCAGCGCTAACCAGGCCAAACTGAACTTCGTCTGAAAATAACCGCCCTTGGGAACCCGGTTGATCAGTTGGGCCACAATGGCAGTTAGCACCGCAACCCCCAGGACCATCAAAAAGTACCGCCAGGCATTGTAGACATTGATAGCATGAAAAGCTTCACTGATCAGCTGGGTGAATAAGTCTCGCGTTTTTTCAACCCCCCGCAATTTGAAGGCTATATCAAGGAATTCCGGAAGCTGGAACCATAAATAGCGCAAAAAGGCATATACTGCCCAGGTGTTTATGGCGCCTGGAATGATCTGCAGCCAGGGTTTAACCCCAGACTCCCGGGCTTCACTTATGATCCGGCGGACGAGGAGGTAAACAGCCAGCAGGGCTCCGACTCCCATAAAAAAGGTCAACACATAAGCCAGGTTGCCAATCGCCCGAACATAGTTATCCATCCCAATAAAATCTGTCCTTATGATGCGCCACTTATGCAGGCTGACGTATAGCGCAAAAGCTACCGGGAAGATGCCAAATGTAAAGATCAGAATTAACGCGGGTGCGACAAATAAATACCCCGTAAGCGACTCACGAAATTGTCGCAATTTACGAGGCGTGAATAACTGCAGGATCCATTCCTTAGCTTCTGCCGGCCAACTCATCAACACGTTCTCCTGGTAGGGAATTAGGTGTTCATTATCCGAGTTTTCTTGAACTTATTATAATGGTAAAAATAGTATTCTAACTTAAAAATTTAGGCATTTTAATGGTATCTTTGGCACTATTTTCTTATTAAAGCCAAATCCCATACCCTCACCAACGGGATATAATTTGTGTTATTAACCAATTCAGTGCAATATAGGATAAACAAATTGAAAACCGAATCCGCGATTACCTCAAAACATATCCATCAAGTCCTGGAAAGTGGAGATTTTATCGCTCCCGAATACCTCGACCGATCTATACTAAACATTCCCGCCAGCGCAGCCTATCTTATGGACGTACCAGGTTTTAAGCATAACCCTGTGAATCAGGCCTTATTAGATCCCATCCGGGATGGTGTAAAGAATGTCATCCTGGTTTTGATGGACGCCCTGGCCTTTCACCGCCTTGAAAAATGGTTGGACGAAGACGAAAATCTACCCTGGCATAGGTTGCTGCAAAATGGGTTCCTCACTCCCGCGACCTCAATCTGCCCCAGCACTACCTGTGCCGCCATCCCTTCATACTGGACAGACTCCTCAGCCGCGGAACACGGAGTCATGGGCTACGAAATGTGGCTGAAAGAGTTCGGTATCACAGCCAACATGATCACACATAAACCCATCACCTATCGCCAGCCTGGTGGTGATCTGACCCTGGCCGGTTTTGACCCAGAAAATTTCCTTTCCGTAGAATCAAACTCAAAACACTTCCTGGATCATGGTGTAGAGGTTCATGCCTTCCAACATTATGCAATCATCAATTCAGGACTATCCCGCATGTTCATGCAGGATGCAAACCGGCATGCCATCAGTTCAGCCCCGGATATGTGGATCAGCATCCGTGAGCTGCTGGAATCGAGAAAGGATACCTCAAAGTATATTTGGGCTTACTGGGACCGTCTGGACGGAATTTCCCATCTTCATGGTCCAGACAGCGAAAGGGCCAAGGCAGAATTCATGGACTTCAGCCAAAATTTTGAGACTTATTTCCTGGACAGGGTGGATCCAGAGATTAAGAATGATACTGTGGTCATGTTAGCAGCGGACCATGGCCAGATCACGACTGATAACACAGATGACCATTACGACTTAAACAACCACCCGGATTTTATCGATATGCTGCACTTGACCCCTACAGGTGAGAACCGATTGGCTTATTTGCATATCAAACCCGGGAAAGTCGATTCGGTCAAGGATTATATCGAAAACAACTGGCCGGATCAGTTCTGCACCATCGATCCGGAAGAAGCAGTAACAGGTGGGCTATTTGGTTTAGGAACCCCCCACCCCGAGATCTACAACCGCCTGGGCGACTTGATCGTTGCAGCAAAAGGACACGCTTACTGGTGGTGGGCCAACAAACCCAATCCATTGATCGGACGGCACGGTGGCCTATCAGCAGAAGAGATGCTGGTGCCGTTTTTAGCTGGAAGACTGTAAAGGACGGGGGAGAAAAGACAGAGGACTGAAGACAGGGGACAGAAGACGGAAGGCCGAAGGCGGGGGTTTAGATACTATTAAAAAAACACTGTCATTGCGATGACGAAGCAATCCCCCAATTATCAGGAGATTGCTTCGTCAATTACTTCGTTCGCTCCTCGCAATGACAGTTAATCTTTTATTCTTTACAACTTAATCGTTACACCTTCACCCTACTCCACCTC
>CAZILY010000093.1:0-6278 GCA_964540175.1 uncultured Pelolinea sp.
ACTTTCTTTTAATGCTGGAATATACATCTTTTGTATGTAATCTTTTAACATACGGCGGGTGCTGAATTGCCAGGCAAGCGTGCGCATGTTTTCTTTTATTTTAGCGATCCACTCCGGGGAGGCATCACCCATCGCACGATTCTGATAATACAGGGGAATGATCTCGTGTTCCAGTGTGTCATATAAACTGGCTGCATCTCTTGCGTCCTGCTCATCTGGATCCTCATAATCAACATCATTCCCAATTGCCCAACCATTACTGCCGTTATATCCTTCACGCCACCACCCATCGAGGACTGAGAAATTCAATGTGCCATTGAGGGCTGCCTTCATGCCTGATGTGCCGGATGCTTCGTTAGGGCGGCGCGGTGTGTTCAACCAAACATCCACGCCCTGCACAAGCAGTCGGGCGATATTTAGATCGTAATTTTCCAGGAAGACAATTCTGCCGCAAAAACGATAATCCTTTGCTGCTCGATATACCTGCTGGATAAGCAGTTTCCCTGGCTCATCTGCAGGATGGGCCTTTCCTGCAAAAATAATTTGCACGGGCATATCCCGATTGGTTACCAATCGCAGCAAACGCTCGTAATCTGAGAATATCAGGTTCGCGCGTTTATAGGAGGCAAAACGCCGGGCAAACCCGATTGTCAGTGAATATTGATCGAGCATAACCCCATCCGCAATCACCTGTGATGCGTGGTGTTTTCCAGTCTGCCAATGGTCACGAGCACCTTCGACTGCGTAATTGATCAATTTTCGCTTCAAGTGCCGACGCACATCCCATATTTCCGGGTCTGATATATTTTCTACCCGTGTCCATAAATCAGGGTCATCAAGATGGTTATACCAATCCATGCCTAAATAACGTTCAAATAAAAGGCGCATTCTGCGAGCAAGCCAGAAACCGACATGAATGCCATTGGTGATGCTTTCAATAGGCACCTCGTCGGGTTTCTTTTCAGGCCAAAGAAAATTCCACATCTTACGGGCCACCTCACCATGCAGTTCTGAAACTGCGTTGGTGTGATTAGATAAGTGCAGCGCGAGTACCGGCATGCTGAAAGTATCTCCCCATGGCTGAGTTTGTTTCCCAATTTCAATAAATTGATCTCGTGTTAATCCTAACTCATCCCAATAACCGGGAAAATACTTGTCGATCAGCCACAGCGGGAACTGATCATTGCCTGCAGGAACCGGTGTGTGCGTTGTAAACACATTGCTTGTCCGCACAAGGGATGCCGCTTCATCAAAGCTATTGCCTTCTTGAACGATCTCACGCACACGCTCAAGCGTTAAGAAAGCAGAATGTCCCTCGTTCATATGCCAAAGAGATGGTTGGTAACCCAATCGGCGTAAAGCACGTACACCGCCAATACCAAGGAGCATCTCTTGTGAAATGCGTACTTCCAGGTCGCTGCTGTAAAGGCGTGAGGTCAGAGTACGGTCGCTTGGTTGGTTATTCGGTATGCTGGAATCAAGCAAGAACAATGGTACGCGCCCAACCTGAATCATCCAGATCCTTACTTCAACTTCACGACCTGGCAATTCAACAGAAATAGTAATTGGATTTCCTTCTTCATCAACTACTGAGATAATGGGCATTTCCCCAAAATCAAAATGATAATAGCTTGTTTCCTGCCATCCATCCTCAGTGATGTTCTGGACAAAATATCCCTGCTCATAGATAAACCCAACGCCAATAAGCGGCATACCCAGATCACTGGCTTCCTTAAGATGATCACCGGATAGTATCCCCAGGCCCCCCGCATAAAATGGCATGGATTCATGCAGTCCGAACTCGAATGAAAAATATGCCATCTGGCTGTTAATTAATTCGGGATGATTTTTTCCAAACCATGCGCCTGTACCGCTCATATAGACATCAAACTCGGCCATTACGCGGTCATATTCTTCCAGATAGTAAGTATTTAATCCAGCATCTATTAACCGCTGCGGTTCGATCTTGTGCAGGAATGCGATCGGATTGTGCTTTACCATCTCCCATAATTGGCGGTCAAGTTGTAAGAACAGGCGCATCCCATTGGGATTCCAGGCCCACCATAAGTTATATGCTAATTCACCTAACCGATCGATGCGTTTAGGCAGCTTAAAATGATTGGGGAAATCCTTACGGAAACTTTTCTTCATATAGAGCGCTCCTCTGGCAGAATAAACGCGTGATTGTACCATGCTAAAAGTATTTTACCGTATAGTTAATTGTACTTTTTACTTAATAAAGATTCATTTATAATAAACTGAATGATACACATCGTTTCAAGAAGGAGAACGTTTTATGCCTGAAGGGACATACCGCTTCCCGAAGGGATTTTTATGGGGAACAGCAACAGCAGCCCATCAAGTTGAGGGGCAAAACGATAATAATAACTGGTCTGCATGGGAAAATGACCCCGGCCGGATCTTCCAGGGCCAAAAAGCAGGACTAGCCTGCGACTGGTGGAATGGGCGTTGGAAAGAGGATCTCACAAACGCCGCGCAGGATGGGCAGAATTCCCACCGTTTCTCTATAGAATGGAGCCGCATCCAACCTACGCCTGACACATGGAATGAAAATGCTCTCGATTTTTACCGCGAGATGCTTAAAGAAATGCGTTCGCTCGGTCTTAAACCGATGGTTACTCTTCATCACTTCACTGACCCGTTATGGATTTACGAGAATGGTGGATGGGAAAATGATTCCACTCCTCACCATTTTGCGAAATTTGTTCGCAGAGCTGTGACCGCCCTCAAAGACCTGGTTAATTTATGGATAACGATAAACGAACCTGCAATATATGCGAATGGGGGATATCTTGAGGGCAGTTTTCCCCCCGGGAAAAACAGTTTGAGTTCCACGTTCAAAGTCATGCGTAATATGCTCAAAGGACATGCGGCTGCTTATACGGCCATCCATGAATTGCAGAAAGACGCTCAAGTTGGGTATTCGAAGAACTACCGCAGTTTGGAACCTTCACGTGCCTGGTTCCCGCTAGATGTATGGATCACAAATTTTGCTTCGAAAAGTTTTAACGATGCCTTCTCAAACGCGCTTGTGAACGGAAAGTTTAAATTTGCATTAAAAAAAGAAGCTGTACCGGGTGCGATTGGCACACAGGATTTCATAGGTGTAAATTACTACAGTGCAGATAAGGTTGTGTTTAAACCCTTTGCAGTTAAAGACATTTTTCACCGCCGATACTACCCGGAAAACGCGCAAGTCAGTAAAACAGGCTTCATTGCCAATATACCACGCGGAATGTACACGGCACTGAAATGGGCCCACCAATTCAACCTCCCAATCTATATCACAGAGAACGGCGTGGAGGATGCTGCTGACAGGATGCGCCCTGCGTATATCATCGAACACATTCACCAGGTTTGGCGAGCGGCTAACTCTAGCTGGAGGGTCAAAGGATACTTCCATTGGACGCAGGTTGACAATTTTGAATGGGACCGGGGTTGGTCACAGCGTTTTGGACTCTGGGGTTTGGAGCGAAAAAACCAGACACGCATTCGCCGAAAGAGTGTGGACCTTTATGCCGCTATCTGTAAGGAAAACGGTATCAGTTCTGAGACCGTTCGAACATATGCGCCGGAAATCTTCGAAAAATTATTTCCCGGTTAAAGAATCCCGCAGATTTCTTAATTAATGTATATAATTTACTGCTATCATCAACAATGAGGATTATTTATGCGGAAATCAATTAAAAAATTTCTTCTCCTGTCACTAAGTTTTATAATTTTGACAGCAGCAGTGGTTGCTCCAAAAACCAATTCTACTTCAACAATCGCACAGAGCCCCACGCAAATACCGATCAGCCCTGGGTTTATTCAACCCGGTACCTTGCCCTGTGATCCTTCGCAGGTACACGGTTTATATTTCTATTCTGTGAACTGCCCGCACTGTATTGTGGTACTAAATGATCTGCTGCTGCCCATGCAAAATGAGCTGGGTACAAAATTGCATATTCGCCTGATCGAAATTGATTATGCAGAAAATTATGAGCTGTTGATCAGGGCAGAAGATCACTTTTCTATTAAGCCTGAGGAAAGAGCAATTCCAACATTGATCATCGATGACCAGGTTCTGATTGGAGAGGACGCCATTCAAAAAAATCTGCGTGGTATCGTCGAGCAGGGTATCCTGAGCGGTGGTATTCCCTGGCCAAATATTCCGGGTTTTGATCCAGCAGCGATCATCTCGGAAGAGAACGCTGGTGCGAATGCGGAAATCTGCACGATTGATTCTGAAGATACATGCGAAACCGGTGCGCCCATTTACGCGTCCTATTTTTTCGAGACGGGGTGCGATTCCTGCAGCCGTGTGGAAGCTGACCTGGCTTATCTGCGCAGTAAATATCCCCAACTGATCGTTGAGAAATTCAACGTGTATGATAATCCTGCTTTAGGGATGTGGCTGGCAAAACGTGTGGGACGAGAGAATTTCCATTCGCCATCCGTATTTATCGGCAGCGAAGCATGGATCGGCGAGGAGGAGATCACACCCAATGCGATCGAGACTGCGCTGCAGTGTTATGCCCAGGAAGGGTCTCCAAAAGTTTGGGAAGCATTTGATGAGGAACAGGGAAGCTTGAATATCATTGATCAATTCCGCAAAATGAGCTGGCTGACAGTTGTTTTGGCCGGGCTCGTGGATGGGTTGAATCCGTGCGCGTTCGCGACACTGATATTTTTTATCTCTTATCTGACCATATCGGGGCGGAAAGATCGCGAAGTGATAATCGTGGGAATCTCATTCACATTGGGTGTATTTATTGCCTATCTCGTGATCGGTCTGGGGTTCTATAAAGTGCTTGATTTATTGGGGAATATATTAAATGTGGTTGGCCGCTGGGTTTATGGATTGACCGCCTTACTGTGTATGACATTAGCAGTATTTAGCTTTATGGATGTTGCTAAAGCACGTAAGGGAAAAATGAAAGACATGTCACTTAACCTCCCGAAGGGGCTGCGTAAACGCATCAATTCCGTGATCCGTAAAGGGCACAGCACGAACCGTTATATTCTCGGCGCGTTCGCCACCGGATTGGTAATATCTCTCTTAGAGCTTGCCTGCACCGGCCAGGTTTATCTGCCAACCATCATCTTTGTCAGCAGTATGCCCGAGCTGCGCCTGAGAGCGATCTTTTTCCTGATCATCTACAACTTGTTGTTTATCCTGCCCTTGATAGTTGTTTTTGTCCTGGCGTATTTTGGGACATCTTCAAAGGATCTGACGCGCTTCCTGCAAAAACACGCCGCCGCAGTTAAGATCGGTTTAGGGGTCTTATTCTTCGCGTTGGGGCTATGGCTGCTTCTTTCTGCGGTCGCTTGATCTCTAAATTTAATTTAAGATAAGAGAAACCCTTTCTGATAATGCAGGAGGGGTTCTTTTTAGAAAGACTGTGTTGTCTTATTTGTCTGCATCATTGGTGGTCTGACCGGAAAGATCACATACGTTGACAGTGCGGGCAAACATGGGTGCCGCGCTGCCCGACTACCAAGCGCTCGATCGGTGTTCCGCAGGTCGGGCATGGATCGCCTGCGCGCCCATAGACGTTAAAGTAATTCTGGAAATCTCCACCGCGGTATATCCAGTCAATGCTGGCGCCATTACGGCGGATACCCTCTTTAAGCACAGAGCGGAGAGAGTCTAACAAGCAGGCACTTTGTTCTTTTGTAAGTGTATTGGACCGCCTGAGTGGGTGCAGTTTTGCCCGATACAATGCTTCATCGGTATAGATGTTTCCCATTCCGGCAATAAAATGCTGGTCCATTAATAGGGGTTTTAGTTGGCGTTTATGCTGTTGAAGCAGCCCGTAGAAGCGACCCGCATCCAACGCCTCATCTAAAGGCTCAGGCCCTAAATCTCCCAGGATCTCGTCAGGGTCCGAAACTAACCAACCGCGCCCAAACTTGCGTGGATTATTGAACGCCAATCGGACTCCACTGGTAAAAATGAGCACCAACCGGTCATGTTTCTGCAAGGGTATTTCTTTCCCTGTCCGGTCAATAACATTCTCCAGGCGCAGGTCACCGCTCATTCGTAAATGAATCAGAAGCGTGTCTTTAGATAAAGTGAACACCAGAAATTTTCCGCGCCGCTTGACTGACTGGACACTCTGGTGTTTCACGCGTGCGATGAAATCACCAGGCAGTTGGTTTGCCAGCGTACCATCCCAGAGGACCAGCGCATCCTGGATCTCACGGTCAATAATGGAAAGTACTGCACTTTTATGAATGCCTGTTAGCTTCCTGGCAATGGTTTCAACTTCGGG
>CAZILY010000094.1:0-6277 GCA_964540175.1 uncultured Pelolinea sp.
TCCACCGCGGCAAATGCCCACGCCTCAATGATCCGGTCGCGAACCGTTTCGCCAGAATACTCGCCAAATGCGAGTGTGTCCACAGGGATAGCGCACTGCGACCGTGCCAAGCGCCGGTCAGCCAAGTTCGTCAGGATGCGCAATAGTGCGCGCCCGCCGGAGATGCTCTCCACAAGCGGTGTCATCTGCTCTAGTGCGGTGTTGATCGCGTTTGCGCCCATCGCATCCCGCACATCAACAACCAGGTGCAGTACCAGGAACGCTCCTATCGGGGAATCTTCAATCTTCCGCAGGATGATATCCCGCGGTCCGCCCCCTAATTTCACCAGCAGCGGATCGGCCTGCGCAGCTTTTTCCAATAATTCATCTTTGACTTTTTTCAGGTCACGTATCGCTTGATCAATATCCTCAACATCAAGGATCTGTATCTGCCCGATCATTTCCGAGGAAGTAGTGCTGGCAGTAAACCCGCCCCCCGAGCGTGCCAGGCGTGCCATAAAAGACGCCGCCGCCACCACTGAAGGTTCTTCCACCACCATCGGTACCAGCACCTCCCGCCCATTGACAAGAAAATACTGTGCGATTCCCAGCGGGAGCGCGAACGTGCCAACTACATTCTCGATCATGTGATCTGCCTGTTCTGGTGTAAGTCCCGGACTGCCGGATAGCGCCTGGATATCTTCATCGGAAAGCGATCCATCTGCTTTCAAACGTGCTAAACGCTCAGCAATCGTCAATTGGTAAAACTTCTTCTCTTTTTTCTTCATAAAATCAACCTTGAGATGATACGGTCTGAAACCTCGCAAAAACTATCAATCCTCAAATACTGGCGCGCTCCCCCGGCTGCATCACCAGCACATTTGCATCTGTTTCGGATTCCACGCGCGCTTTCCAGGCCTCCACATCCTGCTGGATAACGTCAAACGTATCATAATGAATCGGGATCACGATCTCTGGATGCAGAAATCGGACTGCTTTGAGTGCATCCTTCGGCCCCATCGTGTAATTATCACCGATCGGGATCACCGCCGCATCCAGCCTTTCCTCCCCGATCAAGCGCATATCACCAAACAATCCAGTATCACCCGCAAAATAATAATTGGACCCATCATTCAAATTCAATAAAAAACCGCCCGGATTCCCCCCATAGCTCCCATCTGGCAGCGATGAACCATGCAGGGCTTGTGTCATCTTCACATACCCAAACGGAAAAGTATGCCCGCCGCCGATGTGCAGCGCGTGCGTACGTACGCCCTTTTCACGCAGCCAACCGCATATCTCCGCATTGCTGATTGCCAGTGAGTCGGTGCGTAACGCGATCTCAACCGTATCCCCAATGTGATCACCGTGCCCATGCGTGATCAGAATATAATCCGCCTCCACGTCCTCCGGCTCTACCGGCGAGAGTGGATTGCCTTTAAGGAAAGGATCAATCAATATCTTCACGCCACTCGTTTCCATCAGAAAAGCCGCGTGTCCGTAATAGGTTATGGTTAACATATCACCTGCCTTTTTCTTTTACCCGTTTAATCTATCTTATCAAAAAGGCAGGCGCTGTGCATTATTATGTGTGATTGTTTCGTAAACCAATGGAGTAAAATACGCGTATATAACAATTCTTAGTCAGGAGATTTCATGAAAGATCCACGCGTCGATAAATTAGCAGACTTGCTCGTAAATTACAGCTTAGGGGTACAGCCCAAGCAAAGAGTGATGATCCAGGGTGATTTTGGCGGCGAGCCGCTCATGTCCGCTGTGATGAGCAAGTGCCTTCAGGTTGGCGCTTATCCGTTTTTTGTCCCCTACGGTCCGCAGCATTTCGAAAATATTTTCCGCTACGCGGCACCGGATATGTTTGCAGACCTCCTGGAGCCATATAAAAACATCGTGGAAACATTCGATGCGCGCCTATTCATTTATGGAGAACTAAACACAAAATTTGCCTCCCAATTTAGTCCAAAAATCGTATCTAAGTATTACGCGCAGGCAGGAGAAATATCCAATATCATGCTCGACCGATCCGCGAAAGGTGAGATGAACTGGGTCGTGTCACTCTTTCCCACCTATGCATACGCTCAGGAAGCCAACATGACCCTTACGGATTATGAAGATTTCGTTTATTCCGCCTGCATGCCAGATCTGAAAGATCCGGTCGGATACTGGAAGAAAGTAGAAGCCCGTCAGGATAAAGCGATTGAATGGTTGAAAGGAAAAAAGAGCGCCCACGTCACAGCGCCCGGAACGGACCTGACACTCAGCATCGAAGGGCGCCCCTTTATCAACTGCGCCTGCCAGCAGAATGTCCCCGACGGCGAGATATTTACTTCCCCAATTGAAAATAGCGCTAATGGATATGTACATTTCACTTACCCAACCCTTTACCAGGGATTTGAAGTGGATGATGTGCGCCTGGAATTTAAGGATGGCAAAGCAGTCAAAGCGACAGCCGGAAAGAATGAAGAATATCTGCTCATGAAACTTGATACAGATGAAGGTGCGCGCTATCTGGGGGAATTCGCGATCGGTACCAACGAAGGCATCGACCGCTTCACCGGAAAGATCCTTTTCGATGAAAAGATCGGCGGCAGTTTCCATATAGCACTTGGAAAAAGCTACGCCGAATCGAAGGGTGAAAATAAATCTGCTATCCATTGGGATATGATCTGCGACCTGCGTAATGGCGGCGAGATTACTATTGATGGCGAATTATTCTATAAAGACGGCGCTTTCGTTATTGACTTTTAATATGTCTCAAAATCAAAAACTCAGCCGCGGCAGCAGCGCATCCAGAAGGTTAACAGGTGAACAGCATGAACAATTTAGATATAAATACAGATCTTGCAGCTGAGATCATCATCCGTTTCATTCAAAATAAAACCACTCAGGCTGGATTTTCCAGAGCGGTCATTGGTGTTTCTGGAGGTGTTGATTCCGCACTATCCTGCTTTCTCGCCGCCCGCGCTCTCGGCGGGGAAAACGTGCTTGCGGTACGTATGCCATATAGAACTTCCAGCCAGGCATCTCTGGATCACGCCCAACTGGTAATAGACAAAACTGGCGTGCAGTCTATGACCATCCCCATCAGTGATATCGCAGACGGACTCATCAATCAATTCCCCGATATGTCAAAAGTCCGCCAGGGCAACATCATGGCTCGCAGCCGCATGATCGTTCTTTACGACCGCTCAGCCGCTTTTAACGGTTTGGTTGTGGGCACCGGCAATAAGACCGAGATCCTGCTGGGATATACCACGGTGTATGGGGATTCCGCCTGCGCTTTTAATCCTATCGGCGATCTTTATAAAGCCCAGGTTCGCCAGCTTTCACGGGCTCTTGGCGTGCCGGATGTGATCGTTGACAAAGCCCCCACAGCGGACCTGTGGGCAGGGCAAACCGACGAAGGTGAATTTGGCTTCACGTACGCGGAAGCTGATCAATTGCTCTACCTCCTAATTGATGAACGCTACACGCCGGGCAAATGTATCCAGGCAGGTTTTGATAAGAATTTTATGGAAACCGTTGTCAAACGCATCCAACGCTCCCATTTCAAGCGCGCCATGCCGCCCATTGCCAAGGTCACCAGCAGCACCATCAGCTATGATTTTCCCCACTTGCGCGATTGGGGTACGTAGTTTGTTTGACGCGTTGCTAACGCACCAATAAATTTTGCGCAATCGCTCGTGGTGCATTCTTCGAACACACCCTACATGTGTTATACATATTCGTAGGGCACGTTGCTAACGCACTCTTTTTAATTTTCTTATACCCTAATCCTCAAACAACACATGCCACGCATCCCACTTCTCATCCAGTTCCGTCTGCAAAGACACATATCTTTCGCCCAGTTCAGCGATCGATTCAGAGGCCTCGATTGGCTTTTCCAGCTTTTTCCCCGCTTCAGCCAGTTCACCTTCTAAATTATCGATTGCCGCTTCCAACTCCCGCAGTCGCTTTTGGTTGATGCGCTTGCCCTTCTTTTTTCCTCGCTTGCCTGCATGAGTTTTCTTTTTCACACCGTTTTTTGCATCTGCCGTAACTTTTTTATCCGTCTGTTCCGCCCGCATCGCACTGTAGTTTCCTTTAAAAACAATCATATCTTTCTCATCTGGCAGTACTTCCCAAACCTGGGTAGCTATCTCATCCACCAAGAAACGGTCATGCGTGACAAGCAGGATCGTCCCGCCAAATTCAGCCAATACCCGCTGAAGGATCTCCTGTGAGGGCAGGTCAAGATGATTGGTTGGTTCGTCCAACAGCAGCAGGTTCGCACCCTGCAGTGCCAAACACGCCATCGCCAACCGCCCGCGCTCTCCACCTGACAGCACACCCACTTGCTTAAACACATCATCCCCGCTGAACAGGAATTTAGCCAAGTAAGATCGAACCTCCCCTTCCAGCATCTTCGGTGCAGTAAACTGAATTTCTTCCACTAAAGTCCACTTATCATGCAGCCCTTCGTGCGCCTGTGCAAAATACCCCACGCGCACACTCCCGCCCAGTTCCACCTCCCCCGCTAATGGGGAGATTTGGCCCAACAGGGTCTTCAGGAACGTGGTTTTTCCCGCTCCATTCGGGCCCATCAGCGCGGCGCATTCACGGCGCATCAACACAATATCAGGGACATTGATCAACACTTTTTTATCATCCATATATCCAACCTGCACCCCATACGTACGCACCACCAGGTCACCCGAGCGTTCTCCGGCCTGAATTTTCAGATGGATGCGCTTAGTATTCCGCGGCGGTGCCAGTTTTGCTTCTTTCAGCAGCCGCTCCAGGCGTGTGCGCCTGCCCTGCGCCTGGCGTGTATTCTGACCCGCGATATTGCGCTGAATATAATCTTCTTCCTTTTCAATAAAAGTCCGTTGTTTTTTAAATTCCTTTATTTGGCGCTCATAACGGGCTTCACGCTGTGTCAGATATGCGCTGTAATTACCGTGGTAGATCTCCATTGCGGGCGTCATCTCCCAGATCATGTTCACCGTTTGATCAAGGAAATAGCGGTCATGCGACACCGATACGACTGCCCCCCTCCATGCCCGCAGATACCCTTCCAGCCATTCCATTGCCTGAATATCCAGATGGTTGGTCGGCTCATCCAGCAGCAGCAGATCGGGGTCAGACAGCAGCAATTTAACCAGCACAGCCCGTGTGCGCTGCCCGCCAGACAGAATGTTCAATGGCTTTTGATAATCGCTTTTATCAAAACCCAATCCGGTCAGTGTTCGTTCGATCAAATTCTCGTATGTATATCCCCCCTTACGGTCGAACGTATCCTGCAGGTTGCTGTATCGTTCAAGCAAATCCTCATCAGCAGTGCCATCCGCCATAGCCGTTTCCATTTTCTCAAGCTTTTGCTGCATCTTTTCCAGGTAACTCAGCGCAGTGCGGCTTTCTTCCCACAAAGTTTGCGGAGAATCAAGCATGGATTCCTGCGGCAAATAACCAATCTTTAACTGCTTTGCTTTCTGCACACTCCCCTCCGAAGGCAATTCCTCTCCGATCAGAATGCGCAGCAGGGTTGTTTTACCTACCCCATTGGAACCAACCATACCAATCCGCGCTCGCTTGGGAATGCTGACCGCGATCCCACTGAAAATATCATCCGGCCCGTATGCCTTGCCTAAATTGACTGTTGTAAGTAGTGACATAATGAAATGTGATTATATCTTTTTATCCGGTTTTCGCCCGCATTTATCTCATCAATTGAAACTCACAGGATAATGCGAGTAAAATACCACCATGAAAACACCACCAGTCTGCAACTATGAGGGGTCTGATTACCAGGAAAGTTTCTGGGAACACGGCAATCGTGCCTATGAAGATGCTGCTGAAGAAATTGCCCTCAAACATCTACTTCCTCCGGGAAATGGGCACCTTCTTGAATTAGGCGCCGGTGCCGGCCGCAATACCCACCGCTACAAAGGGTTTGACCACATCACCTTGTTGGATTACTCCACCACCCAACTTCAGAAAGCAAAAGAACATCTCGGGGGAGATGAAAAATACCGATACATAGCCGCAGACGTGTACCGCCTGCCATTCGCGCCGGGTGTTTTTTCTGCTGCGACAATGATCCGCACCCTTCATCATTTATCCGACCCACCATTAGCGCTCAAGCAGACCAATGAATGCCTGTTCGACAGCGCGGTGTTTATCCTCGAGTTTGCCAATAAACGCAATATCAAATCCGTTTTTCGGTATTGGTTTAATAAGCAGGAATGGGATCCTTTTAACCACGAAGCGGTGGAATTCGTTGAACTTAATTTTGACTTTC
>CAZILY010000095.1:0-6175 GCA_964540175.1 uncultured Pelolinea sp.
AAGAAAGTATACTTAGGGTGAAAATGACTGCAAAACCTGTTGATATCCTAATTCATTATCCTTTGCCAGAAGCGGTACTTGAAACGCTTTCTGCTATCTCGCCGCGGGTACGTTTATCTACCCACCCGGAGGATAGTTTATCTGAAATTCCGGCGGATGTGATCGGAAAAGCGGAAATCCTTCTCACAGCAAAAGATATCCCTGACCCGGAAATCGCACCTGAGCTGCGCTGGATACAGTTTTCCTATGCGGGTATTGATTTTATCAAGGGGCATCCCCTATTGGAACGGGAGGGATTCAGAGCGACCACATTAAGCGGGGCTGCATCTCCGAAAGTAGCGGAATATGCATTAATGGCGCTGCTTTCGCTGGGGCACAAACTGCCTATGATGGTCCAATATCAAGGGAAAAAGATCTGGCCGCCGGACCGTTGGAAACGATTTCAGCCGCTTGAGCTGCGTGGAAGCACAGTGGGGCTGCTGGGCTACGGGAGCATCGCCCGCGAATTGGCTCGTTTGCTGCAGCCCTTTGGCGTGGAAATACTGGCGACAAAAAATGATCTTATGGATTTGGGTGAAGATGGATATATTCCGGAAGGGACTGGAGACCCAAATGGGGATTATTTTACCCGCCTCTATCCTCCGCAGGCTCTGCACAGCGTATTGAAAGCCAGTGATTTCGTGGTCATTTGTGTTCCACTCACTGATGATACACGGAACCTGATAAGCAGCAGGGAATTAGAAATAATGAAACCAACTGCATATTTAGTGGCAATCGGACGTGGCGGACAGGTGGATGAAGATGCACTGTTGCATGCGCTGCGGGAAAAACATATCGCCGGGGCAGTGCTGGATGTTTTTAATACCGAACCGCTTCCGCAGGAAAGCCTGCTCTGGGGAGCGCCCAATCTGGTTATCACACCTCATATAGCGGGTGATACCGGACGGTATCACCACCTGGTGGCAGAGCTTTTTGCTGAGAATTTACGCCGTTATTTAATGGATGAAGATTTGCTGAATTGTTACAACCCAGAAAAAGGATATTAGTAGATGTCAAATATTTGGCCGGATTGGATTGGGAAAGATATTCCCCGTATGGTTTCAGTGGATGTGGAGACAGCCGGGCCCAATCCTGCTGATTATGCCCTATTGTCCATTGGTGCGTGCACGCTGGTTGACCCCCGTCAAGAGTTCTATGTCGAATTGAAGCCAACTATTATGAAAGCAGATCCACAGGCGATAGAGATCCATCAGCTGGACTTGTTGAAATTATCACGAACAGGAGAATTGCCTGCGCGGGCCATGCAGCTGTTTTCCGACTGGTTGGCTGATGCGGTACCAACGGACAGCCATCCCTTTTTTCTTGGATTTAATGCGCCGTTTGATTGGATGTTCGTCTGTGATTATTTTCATCGTTTCTTAGGTCACAACCCATTTGGTCACTCGGCACTTGATGTCAAATCATTCTATATGGGTTTTGGTCATGTTGAGTGGGAAGATACCAGCATGGCAAGACTTTCAACCACCACGCTCCGCCACAATGCGTTAGAGGATGCGTGCGATCAGGCAAAGTTATTTAAGCGAATCGTAACGGAATCTACTGTATAGTAGTTATAAGGATCCAAAAATTGCGAGGTTGTGATGAATGATCAGAAAAAAAGCAAGCAATTAGAGCAGATTATCCAGTCTGCCCAGCGATTGGGTATTGAACTGGATCAGGCAGAGGCACTGCAGTGGTTGACTGCTGTTGCTATGGCACAAGGGGAAGACGATATTTCTGTGGATATTAAAAGCGGTGTGTTTGGGCACAAAGTCACTATGCTCGATTTTAGCTCTGATGAATTAGCCCATTTCCGTCGTGTTGGCGAACTGGTTGGATTTGAGGATATCCCTGGAGAAGTGGAAACTGCCCTGGCGCTTTCTGGGTCAGCGGCACAATCCAAGATTCAAAAATACCCCGGGGATGCGGATTTTTTTGAGCGCATCAATATCCTTGCTCCGACGAAGGAGGATGCATGCGCCGTCCTAGCGAGAGTGATCAAGGATAAAGTGCGTTCGACACTTAAAGGCCCTACCTACCAGATGATTGAAGTTAAATTTGGTTCATACCATCAGAATGTGGTCATAAATGGGGAACATATCGAAACAGGCGGACCGATTGCATGGCTTCCGGCTGAAGTGCTTGCAGGCGAAAAAAATGTCGAGATTGAATCCGGAGAGCCGCTTCGGATAACCTGGGAGGGCGCAAGTCTGGATCCTGGCTGGTGCAAGCTGGACTGGGTCGTGGCGGATGCTGCCCATGGGCACCTAATTAACGCCAGTAATATGTTGGATGTAACCTGGGAATCGCCTCAGGGAGATATTATCCCTTTGGATGGCTATTTAGATCCTTATTTTCAGGAAGTATATCTGGAAGCGGAATCCATTCCATTATTCTCAAAATTAGCGAAACATGTTTCCAGTGATGCACTGGATGAATATGTAATCGCGTTGCAAAAAGAGGTTAAAAAATACACCACCAAGTCAATAAACTACGGAAAAGCCGCCCGCCGTATGTATAATATTTTCCGGCTCACTGGGGAGTATGAAGCGGCGGCATTCATCCGAGAGTTGTTTGATGAACCGTCCACGATCTTGTATCAGGTCTGGTCGCTGATCCGAACTATGGATGATTGTAGTGTGGAGGGAACCAGCATTACCATTGAACAATTATTAGATCATATGGACCAATTGATCGTGAATGTTGTCGATGTGCTGGAAGGGGGCGAGGAAACGGAAGTAGTGCGCCTTTTGCTGCGTTTAAGAGATATTCTCTCACGTGAAGAGACTGGTCATACGTTTTCACCTCAGGCAGAAGCTGCCCGGGCTGAATTGATCAATATTGTCAATAACTTCTTCTATGAAAAATTGACAGCCATCCCAGTTATTCGGGGATATATGAAAGAAATGGCAAAATGAAGCAGATGTGAAAACTTGAGCAATACAAAAGAAGACGCGCTGTGATTTTCACAGCGCGTTTGCTTGTATGGTTGAAAGTTTCTTGAACGGGATTTTATTTTTCGTACAGGTCTTCGATCACATACTCCTCAAGATTGTTCATGTTCACAGAAGATTCGCTGACTACCTTACCCTTTACAGAGATACCCGCACGGTGGATAGAGTTGGGATCACCACTGACCAGAGGGTGCCAATCGGGTAGAGGTTCGCCTTTCAGGATCAAGCGATATGCGCAGGTTTCCGGCAGCCATTTTAGATTTCCCACTTTCGAGGGAGTGATCTTGATGCAGGTAGGCATTGCACTTTTTCTCTGATCGTATAGCTGGCAGGTGCAGGTCTCGAGGTCCAGGAAGCGGCAGGCAACGCTGGTTAGATGCACTTCCCTGCTGTCCTCATCTTCGATCTTATACAGGCAGCAAATCCCACATCCGTCACACAATGCTTCCCATTCTTCCAGGGACATTTCTGATAACGTCTTGTTTTTCCAAAAATCTTTCTCGATTGTCATCGTGACGCATGGCTGCTGTGGTCTGCTGCGGTAGTTAGCATTTCCGCCAATTCTCTTGCCTGTTCGGCGTTGATGAAAATGTTTGTTTCGCTTGCGTAAAGTATCTTCTCATCCTCAGGGCCGAACTCCTGTATACATACGCAAATATTGTCCTCGTATTCTTTATCTTTCTTGTCGAAATAAACCCCGATTTTCAGGCTGCCGTTGAGCAATTTGATCGCCATCTCAACCTCCGAAAAGATTAAACACCGTTTCTAATATCATAATGTATTTTCCTGCTTTATGGACAACATTTTTTAGAAATATACGATTCTTTTTGTAGAGGTTTCTGGCGCTAAAAAAGAAGAACAGCAAGCACCATGCTGTGTTGGCATCAATCATTAACCAACCAGAAAATTCTGGATCTAGAAAATAAGGGGTGTAATTAAGGGTGGTTTTTTAGTGTTATGTACTTTAGAATTATGATATTGGATCATTATGAGTTGTTTTATGGAATGGAGTGATATGAGTCTTTTGAAGAAATCGAGATTTCACATTTTATTAAATATTGCATTAATGGCAGTTTTCTTTATCACAGCGTGTTCTGGAACACCAACAGAAGAAGTGATTGGAACGACTGAAGATTTAGAGGTATTTAAAAACGGCATAGGAACACTTGCATTTGCCGCCCAACCTGAAGCTGGGGATGCCTATGATATTTTCATGCTTGGCCTGCCTGGTGGCGACGTAACTCGTATTACTGAAGATCTTTCAGCGGATATATCCCCTACTTTGCCACCGGAGGGGGGCTGGCTTATTTTTTCTTCAGATAGGGATGGAACATATGATCTTTTTAAGATGCTCTTGCCTGCGGGTGATCCTCGGCCACTGACAATAATCTCGGCTGACGAAACCGAGCCACGTGTCAGCCTGGATGGAAAGTCAATTGTTTACCAGACTAATGCCTATGGCGATTTTGATATCATGACGCTTGATTTAGAGACATCAACCGAGTTGCGCCTGACTGAGATGGATTCCCAGGAAACACAGGCAAACTGGTCTCCAGATGGCGGGAAGATTGCTTTCCTTTCCAATCAGGACGGTGATTTTGAGATATTCTTGATGAATTCAGATGGATCAGAGCAAACCCAGTTAACGCATAATGATACGTATGAGGCATCTCCTGTATGGTCTCCAAGCGGAGAACAGATCGCGTTTCTTTCCAAGCGCGGTAGCCATTTTCAGATGTATCAGTTGGATGTAATGACAGGTGACGAAAAGCAGTTAACGGACCTCTCTGCGACTGTTCATTCACCATCCTGGTCGCCAGATGGAAAGTATTTAGCGTATATTCAGGAAAAAAGCACTGGCAGTCAGATCAACGTGCTCGAAATGGAAAGCGGGCGCTCATTTCTGATTGCGGATGCGTTCAATAAATACGCTGGGTTGGTATGGATTAACCCATAGAAAAAAAGCCGTGTGAGCAGCACGACTTAATTATTGAAAATGGGGATAATTTAATGGGTACCTTTGCTGTTTATTGATCCTAAACCGCTGATGTTTTGGTACACATGCGGGTTTCCAAAATAGGATACAGAACCGATCCCGGTTATTTCCACATCTAAAGCATCTTCAGCCCACACAACTGCGCTGCCCGCACCAGATAAACCAATCTCCGTGTCCTTGCTTTTAAGGTCCCCGCCTTCATAGCTGCCAACACCAGTGAGGTTGATCTTCTGCTTTTCTACCGTTCCCGCAATGATGATCGCGCCTGCGCTGGCTAGATTAACTTCTAACTGTTCTGCGGTTAGTTCGTCGATCTCAATACTGCCCGCGCCGGTCAGGTTGATATCCAGTGTGTTTGTTTCCAGGCTAAAGACTTTGATAGCGCCAGCTCCGGAAAGGGAGATGTCCTCCAGATTTTTTACCATGATCGTGAAGGTTGTCTGGTGGACAGGACCGCCGATGAACCCGCGGCGTGTGCCGATGATCAACGTTTCATTTTCAACTTCAGTTTTGATATATCGCAGATAATCGCGCGGCGCTTCGATTGTCAGGGATTCCTCATCTCCCTGCTCGATGATGACCTCACCGAATGTTTCGATTGACACGCGGTTGAAACCGCTGACGTCGTCACTTCTGGTTTGATACGGGCTGCTGCAGGCAGTCAGTGCCAGACTAAAGAAGATCAGGAATGCAATAAATAAACTGATAATATTTCTGTTTTTCATATTTCACCTTAATATAGAATTGATTTTTGCTTTTCAATACTTATATACGTGCACAAGCAAGAAAAGATGCGGCTTTTCTCTTTTTTATGAAAGAGTATTTATATCCTGTTATTAATATTTAATAAGTTGGTAGAGAAGTGTTGTAAGCTAAAAAATATGATGATCGAGCTGAAAACAACAGATGGTATCATTAGTATAAAATGTTCGCGGAGGGTTACATGAAGTGCAGGCATTGTGGAAAAACGGTTTCAGGCGAAGATAAAATTTGCCCATTCTGCGGTGAAGAAATTGCAAATGTGGTTGAAAGTGATAAGATAAAATGTCGCCATTGCGGAAAACCCCTCAAAGAAGAATTCAATACTTGCCTATATTGTGGAACTCCCAGAAAGATCGTCTGTTCCAATTGTAAAAGAGAATTGGAGGAAGAGTATTCGTGCTGCCCTTATTGCGGTGAAAAAGTA
>CAZILY010000096.1:0-6153 GCA_964540175.1 uncultured Pelolinea sp.
GATATGATATCAATTGGAACTGGTGAAATCGTCGCGGCTGCTAGCCGTGGTGAAAACATCACCGTGATCTTTATTAATAATGCGAATTACGGTATGACAGGCGGGCAAATGGCCCCAACTACCCTGCCAGGCATGAAAACAACCACATCACCTCACGGAAGAGATGTGAAGAAGATGGGTTATCCCATCCGGGCAAGTGAATTGCTTTCCACACTAGATGGTGCCAGTTACATCGTTCGACGCAGCTTGCACGACGCAAAAAATATCCGAAAGGCGAAGAAAGCAATTCGAATGGCTTTTGAAACCCAGGTTCGCGGATTGGGCTTTTCTATGGTCGAACTCCTGTCCACCTGCCCAACCAACTGGCATCTGTCTCCTACCGATGCATGTGATTGGCTTGAAGAAAATATGATTCCGTATTACCCAATTGGGGACTACAAAGTCCATCCTGTATTGAATGAAATTAATATTTAGGAGATTATGATGCAAAACGAAACCATTATTGCTGGATTTGGCGGACAGGGAGTTCTTTTTATCGGCAAAGTTATGTCATATGCAGCTTTAGAAAATGATCTTGAAGTTACCTGGTTCCCCTCTTATGGCCCTGCAATGCGGGGTGGTACAGCAAACTGCACAGTCGTCATTGCTGATGAGGAAATAGGATCTGCTCAGGTTCTTAATCCTCGCGCAGCAATCGTGATGAACCAACCTTCGCTGGACAAATACGAAGATCTTATCGCGCCCGGTGGATATTTAGTTGTAAATACATCATTGGTCAATCGCCCCGTAAAACGCAAAGATATCTCGGCTATTGAGATACCAGCTACAAAAATAGCAGAAGAGATAGGTGACAAACGCTATGCGAATGTGGTTTTACTGGGAGGATTGGCAGCTGCAGCAGATTTTTTAGATATCAAATACATTGAAAAAGGGCTAAAAAAGAGCCTCACGGGTAAAAAGGAACCATTATTCGAAATCAACCTGATAGCCCTGCACAAAGGCGCTGATTATAAATAATATACTCTACTATCACGGATAATTAATACTTGCTTCACGCCTGCAATTATGGTAATATATTGCGACATCACACCTAATTTAACCTATTAATCGCTCCTGGAGGAGTGGTTTTTTTAAACACACCCCAATTGTTTACTAACTATTGGTATCATTGAAAAGACGAGGTAAGGATTATGCATAACACCTTCCTAACAAAAGAAGGGTACAAAAAATTACAGCAGGAACTTGAATTCCTTCGGAAAGACAGACGCAAGGAAGTTGCAGCCCGCCTACGGGAAGCTTCCGATGGTGAAGATCTTGTTGAAAATGCTGAATATGAAGCCGCCAAGAATGAGCAGGCATTTGTTGAAGGACGCATTAAAGAATTAGAGATATTGTTAGCAACCGCTAAAATTATTAGCGAAAGTGGTACCAGTGGACTTATTCAGATTGGTTCAAAAGTAACCATTCAAGAAGAAGGATATGATAAAAAAGAATCCTTTTATATCGTTGGAGCGGTAGAAGCCAATCCCAGCGGGGGCAAGATATCTAATGAATCTCCACTTGGACGCGCGCTCCTCGACCACAAGAAAAATGATATGGTTGCGGTTGAAGCACCTGATGGCGAATTCAACGTTAAAATATTGAGAGTATCATAATATATTAAAAGGCTCACCACCCCGCCTAGGATGGATGGGCGGGGTTTCATATTAATAACAGGAAATAGATATGAAATTGAATGATCTTGAAAAGATTCGTGTAGAAAAGTTAAATACTTTACGCCAACAGGGCATTGAACCGTACCCTACCCGCAACTCAGTCAGCCATCAGATTGTTGAAGTTGTAAACTCTTTCGTGGCATTTGAAAAAGAGAATCCAGAGCAAGATTTCACAACCAGTTTCACGGTTGGCGGACGCATTCGGTCGAAAAGAGCAATGGGAAAATTAGCATTTTGCCATATAGAAGACGGAAGCGGGCGCATTCAGATCATGATTCGGATCAATGAAATCGGGAAAGAGAGTTTGGATCAATTTAAGAATTTTTATGATCTGGGTGATTTTATCCAAGTAAACGGCACCGTGATGCGCTCCCGAACTGGCGAGATCACTTTGCTTGTTTCTAATTTTCAAATGCTCGCAAAAGCAATCAGCCCACTCCCCGCAGCAAAAGATGTAGAAGAAGATGGAAAGATTTTCAGCCATGCAACACTCACCGATCCTGAAACACGCTATCGACAGAGGTACGCAGACCTTGCAGTAAATAAAGAGGTGCGGGACATTTTTCTGCTGCGTTTCGCAACCATTCGAGCTTTACAAAATTTTCTGGATGATCACGGTTTCATTGAAGTTGAGACTCCGATCCTGCAACCAATATACGGCGGCGCAGCAGCGCAGCCCTTTGAAACCCACCACAACCAACTGCACCAGAATTTATTTCTCCGAATTTCCTTTGAACTTTATCTAAAGCGGCTCCTTGTGGGAGGTTTAGACCGCGTTTATGAGATAGGTCGTGATTTTAGGAATGAGGGCGTATCCTTCAAACATAACCCCGAATTTACTCAACTGGAATTCTATTGGGCATACGCAGATTATCTTAAGGTAATGGAATTAACAGAAGAGATGGTTTCGCAAACTGCTCAAAAAGTCCTTGGAACACAAATAATCCATTTCAACGGGAACGAGATCAATCTAGCACCACCCTGGAAACGTATTGAACTCCGGCAAGGTATTTTTGATCTAACAGGAATTGATATTACAGCTCATCCTGAAACCGAATCATTGGCTGCGGAAATGGATAAAAAAGGCTTTAAGTCAAAACCAGGAGCTCCGCGCGGAAAATTGATTGATGCGTTAATCGGCGATATCCTTGAGCCCAGCTTCATCCAGCCAACTTTTTTATATGACTATCCACGTGGAATCTCACCGCTTGCAAAAAGCAAACCAGAGGACCCGTCCGTCGTAGAACGCTTTGAAGGTTTTGTCGGCGGCATGGAACTATGTAACGCTTTTACTGAACTGAATGATCCGCTTGAACAAGAAAAACGATTCCTTGAGATGGGACGCGCTTACGAAACTGATGATGAGGAGCGCCACCCGATGGATGAGGATTACCTGCAAGCAATGGCCTTTGGGATGCCTCCCAGCGGTGGCTTCGGAATGGGTATTGACCGTCTGGTAATGCTGTTAGCAAACAAACGCTCAATCAGGGAAGTCATTCTCTTCCCACATCTGCGGGAAACTGAAGAATAAACTAGCTGGAAAATACTTCGTATCTTACTCCATGATATCCCATGGAGTATTACTTACAATCAATTATTGGGTAATTTAGTTGTTTTTTTCTGCTGAAAAATATAGGCTTGTTCTCCTGCTTTTACAAGGAGTAGGATAAATTGACTAGTTTTTATGAGCTGACTCGTACATTGACTTCACCCAGTATGCCATTTAACTCGTTGACCAGACTGTCATTCACTGCTGTAGAATCATTTGGAAAATCAAAGCGGTAAATCTGCCCATTCTCCTTACATAAAAACGCAAATTGATCATTTCCCGGTATCGAGGTCAGGATTCCATAAATCTGCCGCAATCGGCGTGTGTCTTTTTGCTTCGATCCAGTGCCATTTAGAGTGATCTCAATCACTTTACATTTATTAATTTTGGTTTTTTCTATGAATGGCTGATAACCTTCTCCTCCATCCTCCACATTAACACGAGATTTTTGATCTTTATCAGCCTCAGAGTACATATCATCGCTACTTATTTCTAACATATTCTCAGAGTCAGATGTATTTGAAAACACAGGGTCATCCCAGCGATTAGTTTCCGCTTTCAAATCTGAATTATGATGTCTTTCATTATCAATTTCTAAATTCGATCGAGAAACGTCAGATTCTGAAATGTGCATGTCAGCAGAAGCAATGCCATCCAAATCAATCTTTTCTATATAATCCACTAGGATTTTTGGGGCAGACCGGTCTGTATCCACTTTCCCTTTGGCAAACAGCACTTCATCCATACGGATCTGTTCACTAAATTTTTTCCAAGTTCTTGGGAATATTACTAGTTCAACATCACCTTGGACATCCGCCAATCTTACAAATGCCATCTCGTCACCTTTTTTTGTGATGATGGTTCGAATGTCTTCTATTGACCCACCAACGATTACTTCACTCTTGTGTTCCGCTTCGCCAAGTTGACTGGTGTAATGTGTGATGCGTCCTTTTATAAAAGGCAAATAATTAGATAAAGGATGGTCTGATAAATATAAACCCAGAAGTTCTTTTTCCCACCCTAATTGATCTTTTTTAATAATTGTTGTGGCTCTTGGAAGCATAATCTCTTCCTGTAAACCTTCGACAGTGCCAAAAAAGGTCAACTGTCCGCACTCTTTAGCGCGAAAATGGCACTCACTAACCCCTGTAATTCGATCTATACCCTCGAGTATTTCACATCTTGATCCGAATGAATCAAGTGCGCCAACACGAATCATACTTTCCAGCGCGCGGCGGCCAACTTTTCGTAAATCTACCCGTTTGGCGAAATCATTGATATCAACAAAAGCACCATCCTCTCTGGCATTTGCAATGATTTCAACAGGATTAAATCCCACGTTTTTTATGGCTCCTAAACCAAAGCGGATTACTGATGCCCCTCCCTCTTGATCTTCAATTTCAAAATCCCATCCGCTGTGGTTCACATCTGGGGATTCAACATCTAATCCCATCGATCGGCTGTCAGAAACATAAAGTGCAATTTTATCAGTATCATTCTTGGATTGCGACAAAAGTGCTGTCATATATTCCATCGGAAAATGTGCTTTTAAAAATGCGGTTTGGATCGCAATGACACCGTAGTCAGCTGCGTGACTTTTATTGAACCCGTAATGAGCAAAACCCTCCCATTCGGTAAAAATTTCATCAGCAATCTTTTCATCAATTCCATTTTTCACTGCACCTTCAACGAATTTTTGGTGGTGTTTCTCCAATTCAAGCACTTTTTTCTTAGAGATAATTTTTCGCAACATATCAGCTTCTGATGCAGAGTATCCAGCTAACTGCATTGTTGCCTGCATGATTTGTTCCTGGTAAATCGCAATCCCGAAAGTCTCGCTCAAGATCGGTTCCAGCATAGGGTGCTTATAAGTAATCTTCTCTTTTCCCTTCATCCGGGCGATATAACTTGGAATAAAACCCATTGGTCCAGGACGGTAAAGCGCAACCATAGCGATGATATGATCTAATTTGGTTGGCTGCATTTGCACCAGATGCCGCGTCATCGCGACACTTTCAAGCTGAAACACGCCAGCTGTAAATCCTTTTCCAAGGAATTTATATGTCTCCGAATCATCAATTGGGATATTCTTAAGATGATATTTGATCCCGTGCCGCTTCTCGATCAAAACACAAGCCTGATGCATGACCGTGAGGGTAGATAATCCCAAAAAGTCTACTTTGAGTAAACCAAGATGATCTATGACATCCATCTCAAATTGAGTTACTATTTTTATCGGCACATCTTCTGATTTATTAGTCGGCCGATGCAGCGGCACATATTCAATGACTGGCTTATCAGAAATAACAACTCCAGCCGCATGGGTACCTGCGTTGCGTACCACACCTTCCATATTTGCTGCGGCATCAATCATATCCCTCAGGTAATCCTGGCTTTCATATAACGCCTTTAACTCAGAGACTTGCTCCAAAGCATCCTTGATAGTGGTGGGCCTGCTAGGGATATTTGGGATTAATTTCGCAACTCTATCCACTTCATTTAATGGAATATCCATCACTCGGCCTACATCACGGATTGCCGCTCGGGAGCCGAGTGTGCCAAATGTAATAATCGATGCGACGTGGTCCTCGCCATATTTCTGCGCGCAGTATTCCATGATCTCCGCACGTTTATCATCCTGAAAATCCAGATCAACATCAGGCATATTCACACGATCTGGGTTTAAGAATCGCTCAAATATTAAGCCATATGCCAAAGGTTCTACCAATGTGATGTCCAAGATATAACCAACAATAGAACCTGCGGCTGAGCCGCGCGCTTCATACCAAATATTATGTTCACGAGCATATCTGCATAAATCCCATACGATCAAGAAATATGCATCAAATCCCATTTTATGAATAATACCCAACTCGTATTCAAATCTTT
>CAZILY010000097.1:0-6135 GCA_964540175.1 uncultured Pelolinea sp.
TTCATTAAAATCCCCACACTTCATTTACCGCTGGCTTGCGGTTTGGAAAATATAACAAAAGACCATTAATTAAATTGCTTCTGATGGTCTTAATTTATTTAAATGGCGTTTCGCCATTAGATTTTTAGATTAACTTATTGGTTAGAAGGAGAAATAAAATGGGAAGTCAAGATGTACATAGCGAACGACAGCATCATATAGACATGGTGAAGGGGGATGTGGCGCCAACTGTGTTAATCCCGGGAGATCCAGGGCGCGTGGAAGTGTTTGCCAGCCTGATGGATGACGCAAAGAAAGTGGCTGAAAAACGGGAATATATCACCTATACTGGCACAAAGGATGGCGTACCAGTGAGCTGCACGAGTACAGGGTTGGGAACGCCGCCGACTGCGATCGGGGTAGAGGAATTGATCCGCATTGGCGCGAAAAACATCATCCGGATTGGGACATGCGGAGCGATTCAGGATTTTCTCGAGCCGGGGCATATGATCATTGCGACAGGGGCAGTGCGGGGAGAGCATACGAGTGAAGAATTCATTTCAATGGAATATCCGGCAGTTGCAGATTATCGTGTGGTGCGGGCGCTTGTGGACGCGTGTGAGAAACTTGGGCTGCCTTATCATCTGGGTATCATTCGTACTCACGATGCTTTCTACCTTGAATCCCCCTGGGCTTTAGGTGACTTCAGAGTACGGTTAAAACCCTGGGTGGATATGGGTGTGTTGGCGTTAGAAAATGAATCATCCACATTGTTCACTCTTTGTAGTATGCAGGGCATCCGCGCGGGAACGATCCTGGCGAGCGGCTATTCGATTTTAGAAGAGCATGATGAGAAAACCCATCATGAGGAAAATGTCCGCAAAATGGTAACCGCGGGTATTGAAGCGGCGAAACTACTGCATGAACGCGGACTAGCGTGAGAAACGGACAAGGAGAAGTGAAAATGAAAAAACAACACCATATAGATTTGGTTCCGGGAGATGTAGGGGAAACAGTCTTTATTCCGGGTGATGTCCACCGGGCAAAGTTTATCGCGAGCCATTTTGACGATGCTGAATTTATTGCTCATAAACGCCAGTACGTAACCTATACGGGAACATATAAAGGTGTCAGAATGAGCGTCACGTCAACAGGGATTGGGTGTCCTGCGCTGGCGATTGCGGTGGAAGAATTGATCAATGTGGGCGCAAAAAACTTCATCCGCATCGGCACTTGCGGTGCATTACAAAAGCATGTGAGATTGGGCGACATTATCATCGCTTCAGCTGGTGTGCGCGGTGACGGCACGAGCCGGGAATATTTTCCGTTAGAATATCCGGCTGTTGCTGATTTTCATCTTTTAGAAGCGCTTATTCAAGCGGCAAAAGAAAGGAATGTGAAACCGCATGTTGGTATTGTGCGTGGACATGATGCTTTTTATGCGGAAAGCATTCTGGCTAACGGGGATTATCTTGCTCGGGATAAGGAATGGATTGAAAGCAACGTTTTATCTGTTGAAAATGAAACCCCGACCCTCTTCACATTGACGACTGTTCGAAAATGCCGCGGCGGGACAATTCTAACGCCGGTTGGCCATCATCTATTTCCAGATGAAGTGGTCTCTGAGGAAGCGATGAAGAAAGCTATCGCGCTGGAGACGATGATCGCGTTGGATGCGGCAGTTATTTTAGACGGCATAGATAAAAAATAGGATTCCGAAAATATTATGTCCTTAACTGCTTACAACAAACGCGTTGAAGAAAATTATAAATGGAATTTTTTCTGGATGGCGCTTGACAACATGATGTTTTTCTTCATATTCATGGGGCTATCCCCATACACCATCCTGCCTTTTTATGTAGGGCACTTTTCGGATTCAAAGGTCCTGATCGGATTGATACCAACTCTGTTCCTAATCGGGACTACATTGCCTCAGATCTTCATGGCTAAATTCCTTCGTAACAGACGAAAGCGGAAAAAATACCTGGTGATCAGCGCGTCCATACAGCGGTTCGCTATCTTAGGCCTATTCCTGCTTTCGGTGCTGCAGCCAAAATATAATCTCTCAGCTCATGTGACCTTGGTGATATTTTTCCTCCTGCATACGCTTCAGCATACCGCAAGCGGATTTTATATACCTGCGTGGATCGATTTTCTTGGGAAATCAATTCCAAAGAAACGCGGCCTGCTTTTCGGCATTTCCAATTTTATTGGCGGTTTGATGGGTTTAGGGATTGGGTGGCTCCTTTCATATCTTTTAACCCGTTATCCTTTTGGCCAGGCGATTCCTGTGATATTTGGAATATCCTTGGCTGCGTCAATGGTTTCCCTCGTGGCGATCTTGTCCTGGCGGGAAGTCGTGCCGCCGGATGAGTTCTTTGAAGAAAAAGAGAAGAATGAGAACACATTTAAAACAGCCCTGCGTGATAAAAATTTTACAAAGTATTTATTATGGCGGGGACTGATGGTAATTTTAGAGATTGCCACGCCATTTTATACGATCTCTGCGCTGGAGCAACTGGCACTGCATGCTTCACAGGTGGGCGTATTCACTACGATCTTATCTTTTTCTGAAGCTGTATTGAACCCATTATGGGGATGGATTGGCGACCGGAAGGGTTTCATCCGAGTTGTCCAGATCGCTGCATTAGCCGGTTCGGTTGGTGCAATTCTGGTTGCTGCGGCACCGAGTTTGTGGATTTATTACATCACCTTCTTCCTTGCCGGTGCAATGATCAGTGGTTTACAGATATCCAGCTTGAATATTGTGTTTGAGTTTAGCCCGAAACAGCTTGTTCCGCTTTATACGGCTGTTAGCCAGGTTTCCCTTACACCACTGTCAAGCATTGTTCCTGTGTTGGGTGGGGTGATCGCGGAAAAGCTGAGTTATACAACGAATTATTGGATAGCGGGAGTTTTGGGACTGGTGAGCCTGGTTGGCTTGTCTATTCAGGTAAAGAATCCAAAAACACATAATACGCCTGATCTTGTACCTGATTTAGAAAAGGCGTGAGTAAAGTAGAGAACCCTGATTTATTAATTAGGAGATAACATGGGAAGTCAAAAGTTACACGATGGGCGGCAACACCATATAGATTTGCTGCCTGGTGATGTGGGAGAAACCGTTCTGCTTCCCGGGGATGTAAGTCGGGCCGAAGTCATTGCCAGTCATTTTGACGATGCAAAAATAATCGCGCATAAACGGCAGTACATCACTTACACTGGCTCATATAGAGGAGTTAAGGTAAGCGTAACCTCAACGGGGATCGGAGGTCCTGCACTGGCGATTGCGGTGGAAGAATTGATCCATGTGGGCGCGAAAAACTTTATTCGTGTGGGAACTGGCGGGGGAATCCAATCCTGGCTGCCGGTACCTTCCATCATCGTCGGGACAGCTGCAGTGCGTGGTGATGGCACCAGCCGTGAGTATTTTCCTTTGGAATACCCGGCTGTTGCTGATTTTCATATGGTTGAGGCGATTATTGGTTCAGCGGAAGAATTAGGCGTTGAGGTGTTCCCTGGGATCATTCGAGGGCATGACGCATTTTATGCTGAATCGATTTTTGCTGATAAAGTTGATTATCTTGAACGAGGCAGAGAGTGGATTGACGCAGGAGTGCTAATTGTATCTAATGAGTCCTCCACGCTTTTCCCGCTGGCAATGGTCAGAGGATGCCGTGCGTGTACGATATTGAGTTTAGTAGATTGCCATCACCGACCGGACTTGATGGTGGCCCCGGAAGTTATTAAGGGAACGATTTCAGACGCAATTGACATTGCTCTCAACGCTGCGGTAAAATTATATGCATTGGATCATAAAGAATAAACCTTAAGGATTCATAATGAAAACACTGATAAAGAATGGTATTTGTTTCAATCCCCCTAATTACGAAGTAAGACCAATTAATATCCTTATAGATGACGATATTATCAGCCAAGTGAGTGAGAAAGAGATTATGGCCACCCCAGATATGGTTATATATGATGTGGCAGGGAACCTGGTTGTCCCCGGTTTTATGGACTGCCATACCCACCTATCCCAATCGTTCGGGCGGGGTATTTATGATGATCTACATCTCACGCAGTGGCTTCTAACGATGATCAGCAATTTTGATTTGACAGAAGAAGAAGTATATTTTGCTACTCAATTAGGCTGCATTGAAGCGATCAAATCAGGCACAACAACTGTGGCTGAGATGACAACGGCGGGTCCATTCGTTGAAGCATGTGTGCAGGCAATCGCAGATAGCGGTCTGCGCGGGAATGTGTGCATGGCGCTCGGTGATTTTCAGGAGGGAGATAGCCCTCCACCCGAGAAAAATGCAGGCCAGTTATTAGATGATATGCGCAATTTGTATAACCGCTGGCATGGAAAATATGATAACCGAATCACTGTGCGTGTCAGCCCAGTCGGATTACCAGCCTGCACAGAAGAATTAATCCGCGGGTCGCGGGATCTTGCGAATGAATTGGGGGTGGGCATCCATATCCATAACAGCGAAGGCGAAACAGAGACTGCTAACGCGTATGAGCGCTTTAATATGAGTGAAGTTGAAGCATATGAAAAATTTGGGTTGCTCGGCCCGGACTGCCAGTTAGTACACAATATCTGGTTAACTGACCATGATAAAGAGTTGATCGCGGAATATGATTGCAGTGTAGTAACCTGCCCGTCCACGAATACGAAGATCACTGACGGGATGCCGCCTATGCCTGACCTGCATCGACTGGGTGTGAACATCGCCATCGGGTGCGACGGGGAATCAAGCAGTGGCACATACGATATGCTGCAGGAAGCGCGTTTGGTGACCCTGTTAGGGAAGGTGAGCTCGATGGATGCAGCCATGTTCACTGCCGAGGAAACCTTTGAGATGATGACCAAGAATGGGCTTAAAGCGATTGGATTTGACTCAAAAGTTGGCGAGATCAAACCTGGTTATAAAGCAGACCTGACGATCATCAAATACCCGGCTCCTCATTTGATCGATGAAACGCGTTTATTATCCAATTTTATTTATTCAGCGACGGGTGGAGATGTCCTTTCGGTGCTGGTAGAGGGAAAACCGCTCTACTGGAATGGCGAAATGACACAGATTGACGAGGAAGCTGTTATGGAAAAGATCTTAGATGCCATGCGAAAAGGAAAACACCTGCTGCCATAAGCACATTTTAATAAGAAATTTTGTATAATATACTACTAATAAAGGAGGCGTATATCGAATAAGTCACGTGAACAATGGTTGATTAAGATAGATAAAATCAAATAAAACTATAGGAGAAGTTGAAATGAAAAAAACTAATTTAATTGTTGCATTGCTGATCATCTTTACACTGGCAATCTCTGCGTGTGCGCCAAAAGCGGAAGAGGCTGCTGGAGATAAAGGATTCAGTGTTGCCTACTTGACCGACCTGGGCGGCCTGGCGGGTAGCGATGAGGTGAAAGGATTCTCAGACCTGGGTTGGGATGCGGCTATCCAAGCAGAAGAAGAACTTGGAATTACCAAGGTACTTCTGGAAGCCAATGAATTAGCTGACCTGGAACCAAACCTTGTTAAAATGGCAGAAGAGGGCCACGATCTGATTGTTTGCGGCGGCTACCTTTTTTCTGATGCTGTAATGGCCGTTGCACCAAATTATCCTGACACCAAATTTGCCGTTATTGATGGTTATGCTGGCGGTGACAATGTTCAGAATATTGGCTTTGCATCCAATGAAGGCTCATTCCTGGTTGGCGCCATTGCCGCTGGAATGACTGAGACCGGTACGATCGCCTTCATCGGCGGTATGGAAGGCCCACTAATCGAAGCTTTTGAAGCGGGGTACATCGCAGGCGCAAAAGCGATTGATCCTGATATTGTGGTTCTCTCTGGTTACACCGGCAACTTCACTGATGTGGCGGCAGGGAAAGAATTGGCGTTAGCACAATATGCGCAGGGCGGCGATGTGAACTATGCTGCTGCCGGCGCTTGTGTTTTCGGCGCCATTGAAGCCGCTGAAGAAAACGATTTCTATGCGATTGGCGTGGACACCGATATGGATCATCTGGCACCAAACAATGTTCTAACCTCCATGCTGAAGCACGTTCAAGTTGGCACCTTCAATACGATCAAGGAAGCCTTTGAAGGCAATTTCCAACCGGGATTCAAGACTTACACA
>CAZILY010000098.1:0-6127 GCA_964540175.1 uncultured Pelolinea sp.
GCTTAACAAGGTCATTCATTATTGAATGAATCTCATATTTAGCGCCCACATCAATCCCTCGTGTAGGTTCATCTAAGATGAGAATATTCGGTTTCACGAAAAGCCATTTTGCGAGCGATACTTTTTGCTGATTACCACCGCTTAGATATAAAACCTTTTGTTCGATGCTGGGAGTTTTTATTGCTAAAGTAGTTGTGTACTCATTGGCAATTTTTATCTCCGCGTTAATATCTACAACCCCCTTTTTCGCGATTTCCCTCAAATTTGCCAAAGTAATGTTCTGTTTCACATCCTGAATAAGGATCAGCCCATTGCCTTTTCTGTCTTCTGACACATATGCAACACCTTTTTTAATTGCGTTTTCTGGATGTCTGAATTTGATTTTTTCACCATCTATACACATATCTCCTGAAACATGAAAGCGGTCAGGATTGCCAAATAGACTCAATGCCAATTCAGTTCGCCCTGACCCCATCAGTCCAGCAAAGCCCACGATCTCACCTTTTTTAACATTTAAGTTAATATCTGTTAAAATCTGTTTTCCACGTTTTGGATCATATACATTCCAATCCTTTACTTCAAAAACAACATCTTTATTTTTCTTAACTTTGCGTTTTGGGAAAATATCATTGATCTCTCGACCAACCATAAGTTTAATTAATTTATTTTCTGTTATCTCGCCCTTTTCTTTAAGTGTTCCAACTGCCTCCCCATCACGTAAAACTGTTACGGTATCCGCGATTTTAATTACTTCAGACAACTTATGTGAAATAAGCACGCACGTCACACCTTGCTTTTTCAATGCACGCAATAAATTCAAAAGGTTTTCGCTATCATCCTCACTCAGAGCAGATGTTGGTTCATCTAATAATAATAATTTCACATCCATACTGAGAGCTTTTGCAATTTCCACCAGTTGCTGTTTCCCAATTCCCAATTCCTTAATTTTTTCGGCAGGGTTCACCTGCAAACGCACCTTTTTCAATTCTTTTTCCGCTCTTTTTATGGTTTCATTCCAGTCTATCTTGATTCCGTTTGTTATCTCATGCCCTAAAAATATATTTTCATACACGGTCATCTCTGGAACCAGAGCTAACTCCTGATAAATAATTGCGATACCAGTTTTTTTACTATCATTAATATTAGAGAATTTTTGTGCTTCTCCTTCAATAATAATTTCACCCTCATAATTTCCATACGGATAAACACCGCTGAGAACTTTCATTAATGTGGACTTTCCTGCTCCGTTTTCACCTACCAAACAATGAATTTCACCTTCGGTTACCTGAAAATTCACGTCATTCAATGCAACCACACCGGGGAATTTCTTCGTGATATTTTTCATTTCGAGCAGGGTTTTATTCATAAATACTCCGGTTCATTGAAAAGTGATGTTTAATTATTATACAAGAATAGTGATAGTTGTTAGCTATCACTATTCCATTTTTAAGAAAAAACAAACTAAATTTAGTCTAAGCCAGTGAAATCACTCGCCAGATAGTATCCGCCATCAATCAACGTTGAAACGACGTTATCCTTATCCACTACGGTGACTGCGGATTGGATTGCAGGAACATCTTTTACGCCATTATTGTACACACCCTTCGACACAGGCTCACTGCCTTCTACCAGGGCAACCGCAGCACTAATCGCGTCTTTTACTAAAATGCGAACATCTTTCCAGACAGTCATCGACTGTTTGCCATCGATAATATACTGCACGGAAGCTTTTTCAGCGTCCTGCCCGGTAACGAAGTAATTTGTCACATCAGCGTCAACTGTGAATGCATCCGCTATCGCCCGCGCGGTTCCATCATTCGGGGCAAGAATAAACACATCGCCTTTATCAGCCGCAACAGCAACAGTCAGGTTCGCTTCTGCTAAATTCTTTGCATCATCGAAATCCCAGTTGGTGGTTATCTGACCGACGATCTGGCCCAATTCGTCACGGGTTAAGGTCGCCTTATCCTGAAGCGCAATTGCTTCAGTGGAATTCTTGATCACAAAAGTGCCGTCAGCAATCTTCGGCTGCAGAACACCCCATGCGCCTTCAAAGAAAACGAAAGCGTTGTTATCAGAAGCAGCACCTGCATAAAGATAGAGTGGATTGCCTGTGCCAGTAGCATTATCTACGAGATATTGCCCCTGTTGTGCCCCAACAGAGATGCTGTCGAAAGTCACATAATAATCAACAGATTCGGTTTCACGGATTAGGCGATCGTAGGAAATTATTTTCACCCCAGCGTCAGCGGCTGCCTCCGCAGCGGCTGCAGCAGCGACACCATCATGCGGGCAGATGATAATTACTTCTACGCCCAAGGTGATCAGAGCTTCAACATTCGATTTTTCCAACGCGGAATCACCCTGTGAAAACAGGATTTCCGCATCATATCCGGCAGCGGTAAGCGCTTCCGTAAATCGTGTTTCATCCTGAATCCAGCGCGGTTCATCTTTGGTCGGAAGTACGATTCCAACCGCCAACTTTTCTTCTACAACTTCCTCAACCACAACTTCTTCTACTACTGCAGGTGCTTCCTCTGCAGGGGCAGCTGCCGGCGCGCATGCGGAAAGGGCAATTGCTGAAATTACGAACAGAGCCATCATAGTAACAAAAAATCTTTTCTTGGACATTTAGTTCTCCTTATTTACTGTTTTTTTTATATGTGTTTTTTAAACTTTTTGATATGTATCTTTAATATCCACCTCCTTAAATATTTTTATTTTTTCCTGTCATTTCTTTAAAAAAGCCGCTGATTCGTTTTATAAATGTACTCAAGTTTTTATTACTTTTGTGGAGTTTTAAGTTTCAATGGAATTGATTTATAAACCTTACACAGAGGTCTCTATAGAATAGCAAATTTATCTGAAAAATGCATGGGTAATTTCCCTTAACACAATATAGGGATTTCCCCCTCCTATTTTCAACCAATCAACTCTTTTTTATCGCCCTTCGTTTTAAATTTACTTTTGGATGAGGTATTTCAGCGGTTATTAATGCGCCGCCCTCCTTTTTATTTTGGAGATGCAATCGTCCCCCTAAAAGCGCCACTCGCTCGCTGATTCCGGTCAATCCGAAGTGTCCTTTTTCAGTTAGTTTTGAAATATCAAACCTTTCTGGCCAACCTATTCCATTATCGGATATAGAAATCGACAGTGTCCTTGGCGAAGTATGATACAAGCTAATCTCAGCTTCTGTTGCGCTAGAATGCTTCTGGATATTATTTAACCCTTCTTGAATAATCCGAAAAATTGAAAGTTCGATTGATTCAGGTAATCTTCCCAGTTCAGCATCGAGGTCAATCTCTACATCAATCTTAGTCCTTTTCATCCAACCATTCGCGTGTGATTTTATTGCCGCTCCAATTCCCAGGCTATCAATGGTTGGCGGACGCAGGTTTCCACAAATCCGCCGCAAACCATCAATCAATTCACGGATTGATTCACGAATATATGAAAGGTTCTTATCCAGAATGGCTCTTTCATTGCTGTTAATATCCAAACCTTCTAATTCATAATTAATACTTATTAAATCCTGAATGATCTGATCGTGTATCTCCCTCGCCAGATGTTTTTGTTTGAGTTCCTCTTCTGAAAGCAGTCTCTTTTGAGCCCTAAGTAATGCCTGGTTAGTTTGTTCAAGGGTCTGAAGCTGTTCCACTAACTTTTCGGTAAGCTGGCGATTAAGCGTACCCTCTGCAGCAAGATCTTTTTCAAGAAGCATCTGATGATAACTAATTTTCTCGGCTTTCTCCCTAACTAAATGATAACTATCGAAATCCCAAACCGAGAGCAGTGTTTTTTTTAAGTCATGAATCCCTAAGAGATGATTCATCACTTCTTCTCTGTTTGTCTCATCTGTCCGACGGTCTGCCGCTTTCCTGCCTTTATGCAAGATGATCATGCGGTCAGTAACAGAAAAAATATGATCCAGGTTGTTACTGCTAAACAAAACTGCGACCCCTTTTTGCTGCCAATCTTGTATCAGGCCTAATAATTTTTGTTGGTTTGGGTAACTTAAAGAGATCGTTGGCTCATCGATGATAACCATTTTCAAAGGAAATGTAAGAACACGAGCGATCGCGATCATCTGCCGCTGCTCCCCCGACAAATTAGATACTTTTTCATTTAGTGAATCAAAATCCACCCCTAAATCATCAAGAATCCGAATGGCCTCTTTGTTCATTTTGTAACGATTCAAACGTCTTAATAAACCAATTTGCTTCGGGTTGCCAATCTCATTTCCGAGAAAGATATTACTGGTTATATCAAAGTGTTCAGCTAGGGTCGGTTTTTGATGGATTACGCCAATCCCTTGTGATTGGGCGGAAAACGGCCATTCTATGTGTACTCCATCAAAAATAATTTCCCCAGAGTTGGGCATATATAAACCGGCAAGAAGCATCATTAATACTGATTTTCCCGATCCTGTACTTCCGGTTAGCCCAACCACTTCGCCAGGAAATACATCCATGCTTACGTTTTTAATAACCGGTAATGTACCAAAAGATTTAGATACATTTTTCACACACAAGAGTGGTTTCATCGTTATCCAATATTTTTACGAAGGTGATTAAGGAATCTTACGAATCTCCAGTTATGGTTCTGGATTAATTGAATCAAAAAAAGTTACCTTTATTGTGAACTATTGTGATTATACATGAAGATAAAGTATGGGGGTTCCTCTTATATAATTTTCAAGGAATTGCCATCCACTGCCTCTAAAACATTAGTATTGCTGGATCAGGGTCAGCATTATTGAATTTTCACAGTGATAATTTGGGTAATTTATTGATGGTATAAATTACCTATGCAAAACACACACATCATACTCGCTGATGACCACGCTGTTGTGCGAGCTGGGATCCGAAAAATCGTAGACCAAATCCCTCACCTAGAAGTGGTCGCAGAGGTTGGCACAGGGCCGCTTGTATTTAGCAGTCTGGAGAAAGAGCAAGTTGACCTTCTTCTAATTGACGTTACCATGCCCGAATTTGATCCAATTCAAGCGATCAAGCAAATAAAAATCCTATACCCAGCCCTTAAGATCCTGGTGATTAGTGCATATGATGACGAGTTTTATGTCAAGGGATTGTTGAATGCTGGTGTCAATGGCTATCATATGAAAGACCAGTCACTAAATGATCTGAAATTGGCAATTACCCAAGTACTTAAAGGCGAGAAGTGGATTTCAAGCAAATTAATTAACACACTATCCAGAAATTATATTGACAAAACACAATCGCCTGAACTTACCAAAAGACAGCGCGACCTCCTCACATCTTTATACCAAGGTTTAGATAATAAGACAATCGCAAAAAGATATCACCTGAGTATTAAAACAATTGAGAACAATCTTAGTTCCTTATACAGGAAGCTTAATGTCCAAAGCAGACTGGAAGCCGTCAATTATCTAAATCGGCATCCAAAAATAATCGAATCCTCACCTAAATTTAACAATTTTGAAAATATCGTAACAGCTTCAGAACAAGAATCTGGATACAACATGCTTGTGGTCGATGATAACACTAGATACCGTAACCAATTAATTAGGGTGCTTGGTAAATTAGATCCACGGGCAACCATTTTCGGCGCCAGCAACATCAAACATGCATTAGATCTGATCCACAGCACAAAATTCAAGCTGGTATTCATAGATGTGATTTTAGATGACGAAAACGGTATCGATTGTGTTGAACAGATTAAGAAAATCCAAGCGAACATCCGCATCATTTTGATCAGTGCCTACCCCGATCAGGAATTCCATAAAGAAGGCATCAAAGCTGGGGCAATTGCATTTCTGGATAAAAAAAATCTTGGGTCATCTACCCTGCAACATATCGTCGAGGATATATAATTCTTATCTTCTTATAAGAAGATAAGAATTCCTCGTATCGCAAAATAAAACCAGGGGTAATAAAAATTCCAGCTCAATTGAGCACAGCATTTTCATGAATGCTAACCCGCTCTGCGACGCAATCAATCTCACACTCCACCCCAAGGGGCAGCACCATCATCGGATCTGTATGCCCAAAATCCATGCACGTCACAATCGGAATATCCGTCAACTTCTCTTCATTCACCACCACCTGGGTGATCGCCTGATCATAAGCGCTGAATTGCTCCACAG
>CAZILY010000099.1:0-6116 GCA_964540175.1 uncultured Pelolinea sp.
CATTCGTCCTCCTCACTGATCTCCCGGATAAGTTCTAATGTATGCGCGCGGGCATTCTCTAGTGCGTCAGCGCCGGCTGCCGTGATGAGATAATATCGCCGGCGTTTCCCCCCTACAACCTCAGTTTCACTCACAAGCAGCCCTTTTTCCTCTAACGCATGCAGCATGGGATAGAGTGTTCCTGGCCCCACCTGATAGCCATGGTGTGCCAATTCCTCCATCAATGCCGCGCCATAGACACGTTCTTTTCCAGCATAATAGAGGATATGGATGCGGATAAAGCCCAGGTAGAGGTCGTGCAGCAGTGGATCTTTCATTATCGTCTTTCGATATCGCCTAACGATATTATAATAAAAACTTTTTCAGGCATCAAGTTTCGTCGTGTTTTGTCAAGTGAAACAACCTTTAATCACCCTTCTTTGTGAAATTGGGGATATTTCCACTATACTAATATTATCGGTCTATTAATAAGGAAAGACATGAAACTCTTAATTCGTTGGGTAGTCTCTACTCTGGCACTCTTCGCGGCGGCCTACTTCGTACCTGGTATCCGCGTTGAAGATCCCAATGCATGGATGGTTTATGCGATGATGGCGCTTATTCTTGGGTTGGTCAATGCGTTCGTCCGCCCTCTACTCAAACTGCTGTCCTGCCCGCTGATCATCCTTACCCTGGGCATCTTTGTCCTCGTCATCAATGGAGCATCCTTCCTGCTTGCCGCTCGCATTGCTGAAATACTTGGAGTCGGGTTTTATGTGGATGATTTCTGGTCCGCACTGCTGGGTGCACTCATTGTCAGCGTGATATCCATATTCTTCAACATTTTCCTTAAAGACAGGAAAGAGATTGTAAGCACAGGCCATAAATAATTCAATCAGCCAGATACACCACCATATTACCAAGAACTGACCAGGTGTTTTCAAAATTCTTAGTAGGGATATCGAAATATTTTCCGTTGTTCATGTAGCGGATAGACTCTTCATCATAACCTGTCAGGACAACCACATGCTCATAGGCCGCCACTGTCACGGCATTCCCCTCTTTATCATTATATTCGTATGGTATGCCGCCCACACAGTTACCAATCACCCATGCGATCACCGGCTGGCCTGAGGCAATCTCCTGCTTGATCCGCTCGATCGTGAATCCTTTTACACCCGCCGCGTTCATCCCATAATACTCCTGCAGAACCGCCGCGATTGGTGCAGCATGTACTCCATAGGCATATGGCGGCACCTGCCCCCACGGGCCATTTACGCTGCCCACAAATCCCAGGTCAGGGTTATCTGAAATCGGCAAACGGAGTTGAAAGTTGAACTCGCTGACTGTTACTCCAAAATAATCCGCCCAATCAACCGCAGCGGATGTTTCACACCCGATGCCAAAATATTGGCGGTGGCCCCAGATATCCCAGATATAATGCGAATACGGAATGCTCCCCGCACCTCCATTCACACCAAAATCGGCTAAATCCTCTACATCTGCCACTGGACTCACTTGCTGAGTCACTTCAATGGATGGACCTTCCTCCATGTCTTGCCCCTTTGGTTGATCGGTAACAGTCAATTCTAATTGCACCTGATATGCTTCCATAGTTTGTGCAACTAGCGTCTCCACCATATCTTCGGCCATGATGGTATCTGCAGATTCCTTAAACGTACAGGAAACACTCAAGATAAATAGTAGGATTAAAGGAAGGATTGAACGCTTATTCAGAGTTTATACCCCAGTTATATATTTATCTGTTGTAGGTAGGGTCTCCACCTGGATTGCCGCTTCTCCGCCAGCCGGACAGTGATATTCACAAATACCGCAGCCAATGCACAATTCGCGCAGTACATAAGGGCGCTTGATAGTTACCACATCCCCCTGCGTGTTAATCACTTCCACTTCTTCCTGCCGGATCGCTTTTTCAGCCAGCGGGCACATTTCTTCACACACACTGCAGATAGTGTTATAGGCCCACGGCAGGCATCGATCAGTATTAATACTTGCAAGCCCAATGGGAATTTGTTGTTTTTCTTCAAGTGTGATCAAGGGGATCGCTCCAGTGGGGCACACCTGTATGCACGCATCACAAGTGAAGCTGCAGTATCCCAACCGTGGAACCAGATGCGGCGTGAAAACATTCTGCCATCCACCCTCCAACAAACTTGGCTGAAGACCCTGAGTGGGACACACTCGCACGCATTCACCGCAGCGCATACACACAGAAGTAAATTCCGTTAATGTTGCTCCGGGCGGACGGATCATCCGTTCCGGTTGGCGGCGCTGAATGGTCTCGATACCTGCCAATGATACCCCCACGGTTGCACCAATCAATGACTGCAGTACCTGCCTGCGTGTTGAGTCATACGCCTGCGGTTCAGCGGGCTTCAAGATAGGGGTATGGGCCGGGAATGAAATCGCTTGAACAGGGCAATCTGCTGCACAATCATAGCAGTAAATGCACTCGGCGGGGTCACTCGTAAAATTTTTCTCCTTATCAATAGTACCCATGGGGCAGTTCTGTGCGCAAAGCCCGCAGCTTGTGCAAGCCTCACTAACTTCTCTTCGGAAAATTGAAGATCGGGAGAACAAGCCCAGCATTCCACCCAATGGGCACAGATACCGACACCAGAAACGTTCTGTGATCCTATTTAATCCAACGATTACCGCAAAGAAAAGGAACATCGGCAACGCAGCAATAAAAACAGATTCAATACCCTGAAAAAGCGGCAGAAGAATTTTGGCATTAAAGACATCTAATGCTGGCCAGAGCAAATCAAATTTATAAAAGAAACTCTCCACTCCAAAGACAATAAAACGCAGTCCAGGCCATAAAGAAGTTGTCATAGTGCGTGTGAGGATCGAGATGGGATCGGTGATCACGAGAGATTGATTACCCAATACAGCGCTAAAGATCAGCACAGCGAACAACAAATATTTAATTGTGCGCCACTTTTCAGGTACATTTGCCTTTTCGGCGGATTTACCGTGAGAGAACCAATCCAGCATCATCCCCATAGGACACAGCCAACCACACCATACGCGGCCAAAAATAACAGCGGCCAGTAAATTAATCAGCGAATATAGCAATCCCGCAATCAAAGCCCGCCCAGCAATCATCGCCGTTACCGCGATCAGTGGGTCAAACCGATAATACAGGTCACTCACTAGCAGCGTATCTCCTAAATAAACCGCCTGAACGAACAAGAACATAAACAATGCAAATGATATGATCTGACTGATTTTTCGTAATCTTCTAACTGTTTTAGGGTTCAAATTGAGAATTCCTCAATCTTGATGGAATTGAGGTCCATTGTACCCAATCCCATATTGGCTGCTGACCGGATATAACCTATGTCTGCACCAGTCTTTCCGAAAAGCGTGGCCGCGTAGCTATCCACAGCTACAATATCCGCACTTGCAATGACCGTGTTGGACATTTTCACATCATTCAGATTTCCACCGGTAGGCCCATTGCTCATGAGGGTTCGAACACCGTCGATCACGGTGAGTGCGGGACGGACTCTGCTGGTCAGGTCAGCGATACGCTGGTCAATATTAGCGTGGATTTGTCCACGGTTAAGTATTGTCCCCATTAAATTCTTACATCCTAAAGTTAATCCTGTCGTACCATGATGTTTTGCGATTGGCACATTGATCACCACGTCCGCATCCAGGATATCCTGGTAGAATTTCCATTCCTTTATATCTACTCCATCAGGAATCTCATTCGGCCGGAATTTGTTTCGGTTCATAACTTCCATCTCTCCACCAGCCTGTATCACAACTTCTTCGATCCCACTTTTCTGATATGCACTTTGGGCAGTACCGCCAAAAGGATTGTCCATAACCCTCACCCGTTTTGCTCCCGCGCTCAAGCTCAAACTGACTAGTGCCGCAATAACTTCTGGATTGGTAGTAGCACCGTATTCAAAAGAATAGTAGTCTGTGCAAATGTTCGGTTTAATTATCACATCATCCCCATTAGAAACGTATCTTTCAATGCCCCCAACCGCTGCAACAGCCCGTCTGGTCATCTCGGCAGGATCTGCTCCACGAACAGCCGACAGGTACACATCACCATATACGGGTTTTTCTGCTTCAGGTGATGCTACTTCAGGTGTATTCTGATTTTCTACGTTAGTAATTGGAGTGGCCACCTCCGAGAAAGGTGTCGGTAACGCCTCGGCTTGCTTTTGAGTACATCCAGTCAGATATAAGCCAGCCCCAGTGAGAGTGATTGTTCTTAGGAATTGTCTGCGATTAAAATGTTCTTTTTCTGACATTAACACCTCCTATTTTTATCTACTGGCAAATGGGTAAACTCCCCGTATATTATTTCATAGTTTATTATACAAGATTGAGTTGTTCTAAGAGATACTAAAAAATCAGCCTGTATACGCGATAGCGCTTATATATCTTTGCCCCTATCCGTTCAGCCAGCGCTGGAGTACGAGGATTTTCAGCTGATGTTAGCGAGAGGGCGGCCCATTCATACCCTTTCGCAAGCAGGGCTTTTGCCATCTCCGAAAACATCAGGATCGCCACACCGCTGCCCCAATATTCAGAAAGCACAAGTACACTCTTGATCGCTGCGCTTTTTTGGTATTTGCGCGAATGCCACCATGCCATCAGATAATCCCACGTTTTTCCTATCAATATGGTTATTCCTACCACTACCGGTATGATCTGTACCACATCTGTGAGGAAAAATAAGCACCCACTATTGTGAAAGTAAGGCTGAAACCCAAATCCCCCGCCCCGTAAATTATCTTGGCAGCATGTGAAAGTTGTGTTTTCATAGAATTATTCCGTTATTCAATTTAATGCAATCTATTTTTGATTGTAACAAAAAACGAATTCACTATCTTTTTGAAGCCACTTTTGAAGCCTACCCTCTGGTTATATATATGGTATCGAGGTCTTTGGAATTCGCCCTCCGAACCATTACCTCAAGTCCGATGCCCTGCCCCCGTTGGGGGCAGGCGTGTCTGGAAAATTATTATTTACTGAGCAAAAAGAATAAACGCTCAGGATTAACTGCCGCCGCCTTAAAAGAAAGGAGATAGCAAAAGTGTATTAAGACCATGGTACTTCTAATCGCTGTTGCATTGGGATTGGCAGGTGGATTGATGCGGGCGAAAATAACCGAGGGGAAGATGCGTATGATCGAACTGCAGCATCTATGGTTGGTATTTGTCGCTTATATTCCGCAGTTTTTCGCTTTCTACTTCACGCCCACACAAAAACTTATTCCAAATAAATGGATTCCATTTTTACTGATCGTATCCCAGATTTTTCTATTGCTCTTTGTCTGGATCAATAGAAAGGTAAAGGGATTTTGGTTATTGGGATTAGGACTACTGTGCAATTTCACCGCAATTGTGCTAAATGGAGGGTTCATGCCCATGCCGCCATACGCCGCCCAGAAGCTGATCCCCCCTGACAGCAATTTGGTTCTGGAGTTGGGGGAAAGAGTCGGAGTTGGAAAAGACATCCTGTTATTAATAGAAGATACCAATTTATGGTTCCTGGGAGATGTGCTTACGCTCCCTACCTGGATGGGTACCCCGCTTGCATTCAGTTTTGGTGATATATTAATTAGTATGGGGGCGTTTTGGCTGCTTTGGGAGCTTGGTCGCCCTCAAGAAAATTCTGAGGAGGCGTCACCATGATACAAGCACTCGCATTCAATTATCAAGAAAAAACAGTTTCAGGAAAGAAAGAATACAGCCGAATCCTATCAGCAGCTGTTATCAACGGCCATTTCAGAAAAATGCTGCTCAATGATCCGGTTAAAGCCATCTCGAATGGCTACAGCGGTGAACAATTTAATATTAATAGCGAAGAAAAAGTCCGATTATCCACTATCCGGGCTACCTCTCTGGCTGATTTCGCCGCCCAATTATCACAAGTTTAATACTAGAAAGAAAAGGAGATACTCATGTACCACATCAATAAGTTTTTCACCCAGCTCTCAAGCGCTGCCCACAGCCGCAAAGGACATCTGGTTATCATGATCCTAACCATCGCTCTCTTCGTCCTCAGCGCTGGCGCACCCAACGCCACCGGCGGTATCGGCAAGTAAACAACAAATTCAGTGATCAACTAAAAGGAGATTGAAATGA
>CAZILY010000100.1:0-268 GCA_964540175.1 uncultured Pelolinea sp.
CAGGAAAATCGAAAGTTCGGCGGATGCCCTCCAGGTGAAAATCCCTGACCTTTTCAGTGAACTCAAGAAAATTATATGGCCATTTAATTCAATGGTTATATTTTATTGTTGATCAATACACTTGGAGGTTTAAATGTGCGGAATAGTAGGATACGTTGGTGACAAGAACGCAACACCTATAATTTTAGAGGGTTTAGTGAAATTGGAATACCGCGGTTATGATTCCACGGGGATTGCTGTAATTGAAGGCGATAAAATTGAAGTAAGG
>CAZILY010000100.1:278-6105 GCA_964540175.1 uncultured Pelolinea sp.
ATTAAACTTGTTGAAGATAAACCTATTAATGGCAGCCCGGGTATTGGCCATACTCGTTGGGCGACTCATGGTGAGCCAAATGAAAAAAACGCTCATCCGCATATTGGATATAACGGGAAAGTTGTGATAGTCCATAATGGTATTGTAGAAAATTACCTAGAAATAAAAGATGAACTTTTGAAAAATGGAGTGAAGTTTTCTTCGGACACAGATACAGAGACAATTGTTCACTTGATCGAGAAGCATTTAGAAGATGGATATTCATTAGAGGAATCGGTACAAAAAACGCTTGGACGAATAAGGGGTGCCCATGGGGTTGTTGTCATTTCAACAAATGAACCGGAAAAAATAATTGCAGCAAGAATAGGTAATGCTGGAGGTGTTGTTATTGGGTTGGGTGAGGGTGAAAATTTTATAGCTTCTGATATTCCTGCGATTTTATCTCACACAAATAAAATGGTATTTCTTGAATCAGAGCAAATTGCTGTTATCACAAAAGATGATGTCCGAATTACTGCATTGGATGGAGAAATTGTTAGGCATAAGGTTGAGATAATAAGTTGGGATCCGGTTTCAGCTGTAAAAGGAAACTACCGTCATTTCATGCAGAAAGAAATTCATGAACAGGTCAGATCTATAACTGATACATTAGCAGGAAGGATAAATTTCAATCGCGAAAAGATTGTTCTTCCAAAATTGAATATTGACAAAGACTTTGTGCAGAAAATCGAAAACATAAAGATCATTGCATGCGGTACTGCCAATCATGCAGGTATGGTGGGAAAATATCTGATCGAAGAAATCGCAAAAATACCAGTAGAGGTTGATATTGCCTCAGAATTTCGCTACAGAGATCCAATTATCAATAAAAATACCGTAGTGATTGCAATTACTCAATCTGGGGAAACAGCTGATACTCTTGGAGCGATGGAAGAGGCGAGAAGAAAGGGTGCAGTTGTTTGGTCTATCGTCAACGCAATTGGATCTCAAGCTATGCGGCTAGCAGATGGCTATATTTCAATGCAAGTTGGCCCTGAAATTGGAGTGGCATCTACGAAAGCATTTACAGCGCCTTTAGTTGATTTATATCTTTTAGCTGTAATGCTGGCAGACTTTAAAGGTTTGCTAAGCATAGAACAAACAAGAAAATTAATAAACGATATTGGTAAAGTCCCTGATCTCGTTTCAGTATGCTTGGATAGAGAAGATGATGCAATACGCGTAGCAAAATATTTAAAGGAATTTGATCATATCCTGTATTTAGGCAGAGGGATAAATATGCCGATTGCTTATGAAGGAGCCTTGAAATTGAAGGAAATTTCATATATTCATGCTGAGGCGTATCCAGCTGGAGAAATGAAGCACGGACCGATAGCCCTTATTGATAAGAAAATGCCAGTTTTAGCTATTATGCCAAAGGATAAGTGGTATGAAAAAATGCTAAGTCAGGTGGAACAAGCAAAAGCGAGAGGTGGAAAAATCATTGCCGTTGCAACCGATGGGGATGACAGAATTACTGGCATTGCAGATGAAATTTTATGGATACCAGATGCGACATGGATGGTTAATCCGATATTAGCAACTATTCCATTACAGATGTTAGCGTACCACATTGCTGCGATGCGGGGGCTTGACGTAGATCAACCAAGGAACTTGGCGAAATCTGTTACGGTAGAATAATTTTTTATCGATAATAATAGATACCTCCCTCAATGTCAACATATTTGGCATTGAGGGTGTTCGTTAATGAATACAGAAGATTTTCAGATTTATCACCATTATAATTAGAAAAATCTGAAAACAATAGTATTAAGGCAGCGTTATTTTCACGAAAAGAGTATTCACCATATGAGTTTCCTGAGCCATAAGCATAAATTGGAAAATCATTAACTTGTATGGGATATCTGTTGGTATAGAAAAGAACAAAACCGGATGAGTTAGAAATTATTTCTTGATCCCAAGAGAGTTTTCGGATTTCATTAATCAATCCAGATTGTTGGTATGCGCGTGCTGTAAAACCATGCCCATTTTCTTCCATTGCTTTTATATATGAATTTGTACGCAAAAAATTATGTCTTAGGCCTAGAAACGATAATGCGAGGATGAAAATTAATAAATATTCTTGCCTTGTTTTATCGACAAGGGCATCTACTGATAGAAAATAAATAAAAACACAAAGAGGATATATTGGTATCATCATGCGATCAATAATATCAATTTGAGGAATAGTAATTGAATGCGTGAGACCGATGAATAAAACATAAGCAAAAATCATCAGAATTACAAGAAAGAAAAAATGTTTTTTATTTAATTCGGTTGCTCGGTTAGAAGAAATATATTGTTTGATTGTCGATCCAACAAGAAAAATAATTAGGATTACAGAAAATAAAATTATAAGGGTTTCGGTGAAGGTGGCTCTGTATATTTCAACATATGGAATCCATAATTTCATGACTTTTAACTCTTCGAAAACACTTCTTGCAATTTTTTGAAAGATATTAATATCTAAAGAAAAGCGTTTTCCACCAACCATATTTAATTGATTGAAGATTGAAAAAAACCATAAACCAACAGGGAGGAGAGTGAATATATAGTAAAGAACAGTGTTTCTGATCATCTTAATAATTTGAGTGTTTTGCGAAATAATTAATAAACTGGCTCCAAAAACACAAACAAATAAAATACCTGCATATCGGGTGATCGGTAGAAGTGAGGAAATTATAAGAAACGTGAATAGGAGTAATTTGTTGTCTCTTTGTGAAATAAGTTGATATAAAAATAATGATAATAATAAAAGGAATAGAAATAGAGGTTCAGACATTGCGCTTGTATATATAGAAACAATTTGAGGGGATGAGATGAAAGACAAGGCAGCCATTATAGATAAATAATGTTTCCGAGTTGCAGTATAAATATTTAGTGAGATTAATAGTGTTGAAGAAGAAAAAAGAAAGATGTTCCACCAACGAAGCGTATTTATATAATCGAGTTTATTACTCCCAAAAATACTTAGTAACATGGGGAAAAAAGGAGGAAATTCTTTCAATATTTTTACTTCGCCTGTTGATTGATAAATAACACACCCATTTCCGGACGCAAAATTTCTTGCTGCGCTCACATAGGCAGATGAATCACTGAAAGCCCATGGCCCCCATGTCATTGCACGAAATGCAAGATAACCGCCAATGAAGGCAATAAATAAATAGACTAAATAGATAAGGTAATTGGCTTGCTTGCGTAATTTCATGAGAAGGGAACTTTACATGTCAAGTTTCTTAATCACACTTTCTGCCCAGATATTGATTGATTCCCAGTTTCTAAAATCGCTTTTCCCGTGCTTGGCGACCAGATTTTTGTTCATTGCAGTGATCATTTTACGAATTAATATGTTTAACTTATTGAAATCTTCCCCATCTGTAAGGGTAGCTCCTCCGAACAAACCGATTGATATGGGATTGAACTCCTCGTATTTTTCCAGGACTTTATCCAGCCAAGCTAAAGTTTCATCCTTGTTATTTTCTGAATCAAACATCATGTTGGCACAAACAATAAATATGGCGGTGGGTTTATTAACCAAGATATCGATATTCTGTTTAATAAAGTTACGAAAACTTTTTACTGTTTGACCTGCATGGATCGATGTGCCTAATAGAATTACATCATAATTATCAATGTTTTTGCATTCATTTGCGGCGGCAACATCAATGTCAAACGAATTAGATTGGAATACTTTGCTGATTGCTTTAGCTATTTCATGAGTTGATCCAGCCCATGAAGAATATGCAATTAATGCTTTTTTCATCTAGAACTCCTGATAAAAACTAAGACATAATTAAATTAACTCAATAATAACTGATTTTTAATGTTTTTTATAAAATTCAATTTTTACCAAGAAATACTTTAGAATCCATTGTGATAGAATTGCACGCGGTTGAAGTTTGTGTATAAAAATAAATTAATCAGACTAGGAATAGAAAGAAAATCATTAATGTCAAATAAATTAAATAAAGAATCCGTAATTGAAATATTGCGTACGGTTAATGATCCAGAATTAAATCGCGACCTCGTGTCATTAAATATGATCAAGGATGTGGTTGTTGAAAACGGAAAAGTGAGCTTGTCAGTAGTGCTCACCACACCCGCTTGCCCTTTAAAAAACCAAATAAAAAATGATGTTAAGAATGCAATCGAAAAATTAGAAGGTGTGGTCGATATAAAAATAAACATGTCGGCTGTAGTTCCTCAAGACAAAGCCATATTAAACAAAGGGAATAAGAGTTTAAAAAATATTATTGCAATTTCTTCAGGTAAAGGTGGAGTTGGAAAATCAACTGTTGCGGTAAATATTGCAGTGGCTCTAGCGAATGCAGGTTCAAAAGTTGGTTTGATGGATGCAGATATATATGGGCCAAATATCCCAACGATGATGGGCTTGAGCAAACTTCCTCAACCTAAAGACGGAAAACTGATTCCAGCTGAAGCATTTGGAGTAAAAGTTATTTCTATTGGCTTTTTAATCAAAGATGGCCAGCCGTTGATTTGGCGTGGTCCGCTCTTGCATAGCACGATAAAGCAATTTATTGAAGATGTTGAATGGGGAGCATTGGATTACTTGGTAGTAGATCTACCACCTGGCACTGGCGATGTCCAACTTAGTCTTTCTCAACACATTCCTGTCACATGCGGAGTTGTTGTAACAATGCCACAACAAGTATCAGTGGATGATGCTAGCAGAGGAATTGAAATGTTCCAGAAGTTAGGTATTCCTATTGCTGGTGTTGTCGAAAATATGGGGGGGCTGGATTTACCGGACGGTACAGTAATAAATGTTTTTGGTAGTGGCGGGGGAGAAGATATGGCAAATAAATACAGCCTTAACTTTCTTGGTAGAGTACCACTTGATCCAGACATCAGAATTAGTGGGGATTTAGGAAAACCGATAGTTGTAGACAACCCTAATGCAAAAGTTTCTGTGATTTTTAAAGATATAGCCGGAAAGATTGCAGCATATATTTCTCAATTGGATCTAAATAAATAAAAAGCATGGATACATCACCTGATAATTTACCCGTTGTTGTAGGAATACAATTTTCCTCGATTGGAAAGAGTTATTATTTTGATGCTTCGGCAATCGAAGACGTTCAGTTAGGAGATTATTTAATTGTAGAAACAAGCAGGGGTTGGCAGCTTGGGAAATTAGTTCAAATTGTAGAAGACAGGGAAGCGCGAAAAAAGATGCGCTATAAACCTGTTGACAGATTGGCAACTCCAGAAGATCTTAAGAAGAAGGAAATTTTGGACGTAAAAGCATCTGGAGTATTGGAACTTTCTCGGGAAAAAATGATTGCCAAGGAGATAAAGGGAGTAAAGGTAATTACAGCAGAATTTTCATTTGATGAGAAGGTGCTTTCCATTTTGTATTCAACCGAAAATGAAAATAAAATAAATTTCACTTCTATAATAAAAGAGATAAAAGAGAAATATCAAGTTAAGAAAATTGATTTTCATAAGATCGGACCTCGAGATGTAGCGAAATATTATGGTGGTATGGGGGCTTGTGGTTTAGAAACAAGATGTTGTACAAGGTTTCTAAATAAATTTGAATCAATTTCTATCAGAATGGCTAAAACACAAGGAATTTCATTAACCCCATCTGATATTACAGGTATGTGTAATCGACTTAGATGTTGTTTGAGTTATGAATATTGTCATTATGTTGAAGCTTTAAAAGGTTTACCAAAGAGAAACAAGAGAGTCGTTACTCCTATGGGTGCCGGTAAAGTGAAAGACGTTGCACCTTTAAGAAAAACGGTTTTTGTAGCACTAG
>CAZILY010000101.1:0-6083 GCA_964540175.1 uncultured Pelolinea sp.
CTATGAAGATCGCTAAAGCACCAAGCAGCGGAAGATACGTATCTGTATTTTGAACAGACATGACGCTGGAAATTATTCCGGTTAGAGTCTCACCGATCATATCAAGCGCGGTAGGGGAAAACTTTGAGATAAGCAGTGCTGACATAATGATTAATGCCATTGCAGCCCATGTGGAAATAACTGTGCTGCTGATGGGAATTCCCAATATGTAAAAAACGATCTGAGGTGTGATTGATTCCAAAACCTATTCCTTATAGATATTTTTTCTATTTAATACTAAGAGCGTCCATGTCCAGCGTCCGATGAAAAACGGTATCAATAAACTAATGCCATACATAAATCCTTGGCGAAAAGCCAAAAGCATGATCCCGGAAACTAAAAGGATCCGTAGTGCTGAGAACAAGTATATTGTATTAATAATTTTACCCGGGTTTTTTGTTCCAAGGTCCTTTATCGAAACCCACTGCATCCACCCAAGTGATATTCCTGTGACAAGTCCAGCAATTGCCCAGGCTATGCAAATTATTATTGAATAATTCATCTAAATTACCAAAATTAATTATCCGATAAAATTGTTTTTATAGTTAGGATTTTTACCAGATTATCCCGAACAAACAAGATGCTGTCTGATATTGGGATGGTATGGTCGATCGCGGATATTTTATACTGTAAAAACCCAGCGGATATTTGACCAATTAAGGGTGCGTGATTGGGCAATATACTGATCGGATAGCCATTTGAGAGAGATGCTTTTAGGAATTCAACGTTCTGAATTTCCTTGTCAATCTCATCAGGTGATTGAATTATTATTCTCATTCGCTTATTTGTTTCTCAAGATTAGGTTTCATCTGTTCGGCTTTCTGAATGGCTTGCTCGATTGTTCCAACCATATAAAATGCTTGCTCAGGGATATGATCGTGTTTCCCGTCAGCTATTTCCTTGAACCCTTTTAACGTTTCATTGAGTGGAACAAATTGTCCGGTATGACCAGTGTATTGTTCGGATACAAAAAATGGTTGTGTCAAGAATCGTTGAATGCGTCTGGCTCTTTTCACAATCAATTGATCCTGCTCACTTAATTCGTCAATACCTAATATAGCGATAACATCTTGCAGCTCGTCATATCGAGCTAAGAAAGAACGTATTCTGTTAGCAACATTAAAATGATCGCTGCCTACCAGTTCTTCAGAAAGCAAGGAGCTTGATGATTGGAGTGGGTCAATTGCGGGATAAAAACCCAATCCTGCCAAACGGCGGGATAACACACACGAAGCGTCTAAATGGGAGAATGCGGCTACTACTGCGGGATCTGTTAGGTCATCAGCAGGGACATACACGGCTTGAATTGATGTAACACTGCCGCTGCTGGTGGTTGTGATTCTTTCTTGCAATTCACCCATTTCGCTTTCAAGTGTGGGTTGATAGCCAACTGCAGATGGAAGATGGCCAAGAAGTGCTGAGACTTCAGCGCCTGCTTGTGTGTATCTAAAAATATTATCAATATATACCAGCACAGATCTGTTTTCAGCATCCCGAAAATATTCTGCCATGGTTAATGCGGTTAGGGGAACTCGCAATCTGGCTCCGGGTGGTTCATTCATTTGCCCAAACACGAGGATCGTGTTTTTTAGCACACCGCTTTTTTTAAGATCTAACCAAAGATCATTTCCTTCTCTGCTGCGTTCTCCGACTCCCGCGAATACAGCTAATCCTGATTGTTCCGCGATTGTATTGCGCATCAGTTCAATCATCAGCACAGTTTTTCCAACACCTGCGCCCCCAATTAACCCGACTTTTCCGCCTGTAGGGAATGGCATCAGGAGGTCAATGGCTTTAACGCCGGTTATAAAAGGTGTAAAATCAGCTCTCTGATCTACAAGTGCTGGAGAGGGAATGTGGATTGGTTTTCTGGTTATATCACCCGGAAAAGGCATTTTATCGATCGGGTCACCAAGCACATTGAACATTCTTCCAAGAGTGGATGGCCCAACAGGAACTTGAATGGGGCTTTGTGTATCAATGACATGCATTCCGCGCCTTAACCCGGATGTTGTTCCCATGGAAATGGCTCTCACTGTTGAAGCGTTGATATGTTCCCGAACTTCGAAAACCTCGTTTCTGTTTTCATCCATCGGGATTTCCAGTGCATTATTAATTCCCGGAAGGTTCCCGCTGGGAAACTCCACATCTATCACAACACCCATTACTTTGACTAAATAACCTGTATTTTCCAATTAATTCCCTTTTGTTGAATAAACAATGAATAGTATAACAAACATATATTATTATTATAAAATTATCATGCGGGTTTATTTTTAAAAAAACAATCTGGAATTCAAACGTTTTTCAGACATGTGGGTTGGTTTTATGCTTTTCCAGCCCAATAAACCCCTGATGAGGCAAAATGGTTGGAACTTAGAAGCACAAAGTGTGATTAGGAGTAAAATACAAAGGTTTTTTACAGGTTTACTGTTTATGTGAACAAGAAGGCTTGCTTATGAATGAACTCGCTGTAATAAGAATTAAAGGATTACACAAATCCTACGGGAAAGTACTTGCGCTGCGTGGTGTCAACCTGGAAGTGAAGCAGGGAGAAATTTATGGGTTTTTGGGACCTAATGGCGCAGGTAAAACGACAACCATCCGCTGTATGTTAGATCTTATTCGTCCCCAGGCAGGATCAATCAACGTACTGGGGTTGGACCCACAAAAGCAAGCTGTCGAGGTTCGTTCGCAAGTTGGTTATCTGTCTGGAGAATTAAATCTGGAAGTCAATGTAAAAGTCTTAGATGTGCTACGTTATTATGCAGATCTTCGAGGGAGGGTGGTTAGTTGGGATTACGTTAGGACATTAACCAAGCGTCTGGAATTAGATCTCAACATGCCGGTAAAAAATCTTTCAAAGGGAAATAAGCAAAAAGTAGGGCTAGTGCAAGCTCTTATGCCGCGGGTAAAGGTTTTACTGCTGGATGAGCCCACTGCCGGATTGGATCCTCTGATGCAGCAGGTAGTGTATAAAATACTGAAAGAGGCACAAGCACAGGAAACAACCATCTTTTTTTCGTCACATATCATAAGTGAAGTGGAAGCCATTGCGGATCGCGTAGCTATCATTCGGAAAGGCGTCATCGCGGAAGAGATCAACCACGCTCAGCTTGCCAGCATGACCATGCGTAAAGTAAGAGTCCGTTTCAAGAAAATGGTCGATACCAGTCCCCTCTTAAAGCTTGAAGGAATTTCTTTGCTCTCAAAGAGTAATGGGTTGGACATTACCCTTAAGGTTGAAGGTGACATGGACAAACTTATTAAAATGTTAGCAATATATCCAGTAAACAATATAGAAACACTTCATCATTCGTTAGAGGAAGTTTTCCTGGATTACTACAAAAACGAAGAAAAAGAGGTGGATTGAGATGTTTGCTGAATATAAGCATACCATTGACCGGCTGCGCGGCCAGGCAGCCGGTTGGAGTATTGGTTTGGTTCTTTATGGTCTTCTTCTCGGCTCATTTTATGACACTATCATCACCATGGAAGGTTTCGATGAATTATTAAAGGGCTACCCGCAAGAATTACTTGCTTTCTTTGGAAATATAGCTGAAATGACTACTCCATGGGGATATTTAGACGTCGAATATTTTACCTTCATAAACCTAATCATCGGCATTTTTGCAATTGGAGTGTGCGTGAATCTAATTGTAGGGGATGAAGAGAAAGGTTTGCTCGATCTTGTTCTCGCACATCCAATCAGCCGCACGCAGCTTTATTGGGGCCGGCTGATGGCCTTTCTCACAATGATCGCAGCGATCCTTCTCCTCTCATGGTTGAGCCTGGTAATACCTTCTAAAGCCTATGGTATTAACCTTACACCAACAGAATTCTTACGTCCATTTCTCTCTCTATTTGCAATTTCAATATTTTTCAGTGCTTTTGCCCTGATGCTGAGCTTCATTCTACCTTCAACACGCTTTGCTGGGACACTTTCTGGCGCAATGATGGTTCTCAATTTCTTACTGATCGGACTCTCAGGGATCAATCCAGATCTTGAACCATTTATGAAATATACCCCTATGCATTACTACCAAGGCGGGTATGCAATTAAAGGATTGGAATGGGGATGGTTTTTTGGGCTGCTCATTGCAGCTTTGCTTTTCGCTTTGCTGGGCTGGATCCAATTCCTAAAGCGCGATATCCGTGTGAGTGGGGAACATAGCTGGCAGTTACCGGAAATATCTCTGCTGCACCAAGCTGAAGAGGGAATCAGGCGACTCAAGAAACTAATAAAAGAACGATTCTGTAAGATGAAACCTGAAAAAATAGATCGAAAAGAAGAAATATTAGACCAAAAATCAGAGGACCATAAAAAATCTACATGGATAATCCTCCTATTGGCTGCTTTGGCATTCATTGTGGTTTTTTGTGTGGTTCCCCTGATTATCATCGATCTAACCAATCAATGGTGTAATTTATTTAATGGATTTTTTAATTCGATCAGCCCGGGAGCCTGCCCTTAATACCACATTATCATGAACTCTGCCGGGCAGACGAAAACCCTGTTGCTCATGTGCATGTCCATAAGTTTATGACTTAAGTAAGCTGCAAAACAGAAAAATAATGGAAGATGCTGCCGCCCAGCACAAATAGGTGCCAGATAGCATGGTTATAGGGCAGTGTCCGCCAACGATAGAAAATGACCCCTACGGAGTAGAAGAGTCCCCCTATCAGCAAGAACCAAATTGATAGCATACTAATCGTACCCATAGTTTGATAGAAGACAATTATTCCAAACCAGCCCATTGCGAGATATAGGAGCACTGAAGGTTTTTCAAATTTTGATTTAAATCCCAGCTTCATGATTAAACCAACGATTGATAATCCCCAAATAATTCCAAAAATACTCCACCCCCAGCCATTTCTTAGTTTTGTTAATAAGAAAGGGGTGTAGGTTCCTGCGATCAAGAAAAAAATCGCCGCGTGATCCAATCTTTGAAAGAGTGCTTTCCATGGCTGCTTTGTGAAACTATGATAGACCGTGGAAGCCAGATAAAGCAGGATCAATGAGGTTCCAAAAATGATATAGCTGGCTAAGTGCCAGGCAGTTCCCAGGTTAATTGCCCGAATAATCAGAAACACGATCCCGGCAATGCTCAGGACTACCCCAATCCCGTGGGTGAACCAGTTTGCAAGAATTTCTCCCTTTGAAGATGAGGGTGCTGTGGGGTCTGTTTTATAACTCATGCTCTCCTCAATATCGTTGATAATTGTATCAAAGCAAATTTATAATCCTATCTTCTAAGTATACGCTTATAACCCGGAAAAGTTGTCTCTTGTCCGAATCATATTTGCTGCCTCTGTAATCATGTTATCGCGGGAGATACGTTGTTTGACGAGGAGATTTTACCAAAATTATCCTTTGGTGAGCAGCGTGAAAAATGCAAACCTCGTATATAATCAAACAATGTCAGGTTACAAGTGGTTATCGAACCGACTGAGTGCTTATTAGGTAAAAATAAAATATTTTCAATGAAAGGGAACACCACTTGGTATGAGTGAGCAGCAACCGAATAATCCACTACATGGCATTACTTTGGAACAAATTGTGAACAACCTTGTTGAGCAGTATGGCTGGAGCGAGTTGGGCAAACGTATCAACATCCGTTGTTTCAAGAATGATCCGTCAATCAAATCCAGCCTGAAATTTTTACGAAAGACTCCTTGGGCAAGAACAAAAGTCGAAAACTTATACCTTACTTTGCAGAAGAAGATTGTTCAGTGATGATGCAAGTGACTAAGAACAAATTAGTTTTTTCTAGAGGTAGTAACCGTTACCGTAATCGTTGTGCGGCTTTGAAAAATATAAGGTGAAACAAAATGAACAGCATACCCCGCGATAAAATTAAAATAGGACAACGAGTTCGAATAGTGTTAAAAAAAGATCAACGGACGGGAAAACTGACCGAAGGAATAGTCAAAGATCTATTGACAAAATCTTCTGTACATCCACATGGCATTAAAGTTTGCTTAGTGAATGGCCTGGTAGGCAGGGTTAAGGAATTGGTAATGGATAATAATAACTAAACAAA
>CAZILY010000102.1:0-5956 GCA_964540175.1 uncultured Pelolinea sp.
AATGTTATCAATGAAAAAGAAAGGGAAACCAATAGCGTTTGGAAGGAGTATTTTTTTTCAGCATTTATGAGTTCTTCAGTAGGCGAAAAAGATAAATCTAAAACTGCTGCTTCACGGAATGTTATTGTTCTATTATTGGAAAAGCCTTCTTTTGGGGTATCCCAGTTTTCAGATTTGAAGACATCTTTTCCTTCCATAGAAAGTTGCAGCATGAAATCATTTCCAATTTCATTAACCACAGGCGACATAATTTCCGAGATACTAATTATTCCAATTAAATATCCATCAAGTTTTTCACCATCATAATATGGCACCCACAGATTAACCTCAAATGGATCCCAATCAACTCTATTTGCGCTTTGGTTTAGCAAATGTTCATTGCCTTGTTGGGGTGCCGTCCGCCGAATCTTAAAGGTTTTGTCCACCCACGCAATACTTTTTAACCCATCAAATGAGTCAATATAAAATTCCGCATCTTTTTCCCATTCGATGAAATCTGGATCTTCGAGAAGTGTTTCTCTGCCAGCCATTCTATCAAGGGCGTCAGAAATACTGTTAAATCTAATTTCTGTTTCACGAGAATAAAATGCTGCATCTGATTTTGATTGTGAATAAATTTGGGAAAGATTTCTGGATTCTTGAGATTTCCACATAAAGACAGACCCGGCAGCAAAAACCAATCCAAGAAAAAGCAATAAATATTTTGAGGATAAGAAATTATTTTTTGGCATATTGTTCTTTTTCCTTTGAATGTGCTCATAAAAAACTCACCTACTAAATGGCTATATACATAGATCTATTACGCATTTTCCCATAAAAATACAGTTGGCATTGGAAAAGGAAACTCCAATTTTCCAAAACTCAAACTCTTGGATTTTATTCATCTACCCATTCGGAGGATGCCAGTGCATTGGTAAGTTCCCTGCGGTTGCCCATGTTGAAAGGCAGACCATGGCGTCAAGATTCAAGAATGATACCTGAAATAACCTACCAAAACAGTTTCAAATTATTCATTTTGTTGTCTCCAAGAACTCATCCAGATTTCTTGCAAGATTTTATATCCTCTGTTTTCTAATTCGCTTAAATAGTCTTTCCAATTATCTTCGATACTAATTTCTCCTGTAATGAATTTATTGCTTGTTTCGGTCACGTACGGAATAATTTTTTCCTCTATTAGACGGGCAGCTTCAATCGCATCAGGACTTAAAATAAGCCGAGGGGGCAGCTGTGTAGTTTCTTCAGCATTTAAAGAATTTTCAAGGAATGCTGAAATTTCATCTGGTTTTTTATAATCTTCAAACTCTTCGTTTTCAGCAAGATTGAATAAAGCATCCAAACCATATTCCTTGGTTATGTCAAGAGTCCCCTGGGAATTCTTTGGCGAAATAATATTTGGAAGAAAAACTTTTCCATTAGGAGTATTTTCAAAAGTAAGGCCTTCTATCCCCCAGGTAGTTAAAGTCATTCCTTCTTCGGAATAAACCGCCCAATCTAAAAATTTAAGCAGGTCTTCAAAATATGGCTCGTTAATTACACGTGACGGAACTATCAATCCTTTTCTAAATGGATCCACCGGCGGAAGTGCTTTTATCCCAATTGTGCTTTCTGGAACAGGAAGAGCAGCCCATTCCCCATCAGGAAAACCGTTTTCCGCCAGTTTTTCATTCCAGGAACCGAATCCTGACGAGATCCAGGTCACGGTAACTAAAGCTCGGCCGTCTTCAATCCCATTAATGAACTCTTCATCACTCAGGGTGAAAATGTCCGTGTCTAAAACGCCAGCATCATAGCATCGATTCAGAAAAGTATACATTTCTTTATAATTATCTGTTGCTGGGGCAAACAACCATTTATCTTTATAAAAATTGTAGGAGCGTATACCAGCCCACCCCGCAGGTATTCCATAGCCCGCACCTATCATGGAGAATAAATGGGCTCCACCCCACGTAGCTGTAATTGGAGTTGAATTTGGATAGGTTTCCTTTAATAACACCAATGATTCGAATAACTCATCATAGGTTTTTGGGATCTCTAAATCATTTTTTTCGAAGATATCTTTACGATAAATCCACTGCTGGACTTGTATTTTTCTTTGATAACCTGGAAGAATATAATATTTTCCATTATCTAATCTCAACTTATCTATTTCGCTCTGTAGATCATGCTCTTCAATATATGCCATGAAATTTGGCATCAGGTCTTCATAATCACTAAAAGGCAGCAGAATCCCATCAGCAGCATAACTTTCAATGGTTTTTGGATAAGCTTTCAGGATAATATCCGGTATATTTCCTGACTCAAGAGTCCGGATGATCTCGTTGTCAAAATCCGCATCATCGCCTGTTCGCACATCTAAAACAACGTTTTGTCGTTTCAGATATTCTTCAAGGATGAGCCAATCTTCTTGGTAAGGGTTGGATTCCCTTTCATTAAATAAAATTGAAAAAATAACTGGTTCGGTTTTGAGTAATTCTGGTGTACTGCAGCCAATCAATAATGTTGAAAGAATTCCCAAGATTATCAACAACTTTTTAAACATGACTCCTCCATTTGTTATGTATAAACCTATAGGTCATTATACATAATATATTTGAATCGCCCTCCACATTTTCATGCACCATCCCTGCGGAAAAAATAGACATAATTGATAACCAATTAACTCCGAATCAGTAAACTGCGCGCCCAAATCATGCTGTAACTCATTATTGTGAACTCTGCTCCAACATTAAGCAGGATCAAATAAATTGTTCTCCTTCCATTGATTTATCCTATAATCATATAACATTTTAACGAAACACCAGTTCCCTCAATCACGAATGCTTTTTACCTATATAAAAACATGAATAAAGCGAACACACACAAGATAACGATCGGCTTACCTCTGACGCATCATGAGCAGGGGGAAAAGCGGGGTTTCCTGCCTGATTTCATTTATGCGCTTGAGAAGAGCGGTGCGGACGTCTGTTTGGAACACGGCTACGGCAGCGGTATGGAATTGGAAGCATCCGCGTATTCTGATGCAGCTCCCGGCGTCACGTATGTTTCACATAATGAAGCATATCAACAAGACCTTGTCTTGAACCTCCGCTGTCCAAGTGATGATGACCTGCGAAAATTACGCCCGGGAAGCTGCCTGATCAGCATGCTGCACTACGCCACCCGGCCGGAGCGAGTCAGGTTGTTACGATCTTTAGGGTTAAAAAGCATTTCTCTCGATTCGATTAAAAATGATTCCGGGCAGCGCATGATTGAAAATTTTCGGGCAGTCGCCTGGAATGGGCTCGAAGCGGCCTTTCAGGTGCTTCAAAACACCTATCCAGACCCCGGTTTCTTCAGCCCGGACCGGCAGGCTATTCAGATCACCTTGCTTGGCGCAGGCGCTTTAGGTGCACACACAGTCAAAGCAGCTGTGCATTACGGCAGTATTCCGCTTCATGAAAAATTAGCGCAGGCGAACGTGCCGGGGGTGATTGTAACTGCGGTTGATTATGATATTACCAACCACGCGAGAATCATGCGCGGCCTTCTTTCAAAAACTGACATCCTTGTGGATGCCAGCGCGCGAGTGGATAGCACCCGGCCAATCATTCCCAATGATTGGCTAGCATATCTTCCTGGCTATGCGGTAATCCTTGACCTTTCTGTTGATCCGTATCAACAAAAACTAGGCAGAAACTATACCAAAGGCATCGAAGGAATTCCGCAGGGAAACTTGGACAAATTCGTGCTTTACCCCGATGATCCCGCTTACGAAAAAATCCCTGATTATGTGCGCAAAGAAAACCGCCGCAATGTGGTTTCCTGTTATTCCTGGCCGGGAATCCATCCCAGGGAATGCATGCAGATATATGGGCAGCAGCTCCGTCCAATCATGCGCATATTATTAAATCAGGGCGGGCTGGACGGAATCAATCCGAATGGACGTTTCTTTGAACGGGCCATCAGCAGAGCGTTGTTATCAAATTATGTTAAATAATTTCATCTACCTGTCTTATATGGAGAAATAAGTGAGCAAAAAGATCAGCGTTGGTTTTCCGATCATGAGGGAAGAGCCCGGTGAAAAACGGGTGTTTTTGCCTGACTTCACCCAAAAGTTAACGGAGATCGGCTTTGAGGTCTTCATTGAAGAAGGCTATGGTAATTCGCTGGATTTTTACTTCGATAATTACAAAAACGATAATCCCTCTATTCACCCCTTAGAACGAGAAGAGATTTTCAAACAGGATTACGTACTCATCCTTCGTTCTCCGCATGATGACGAATTTGCTTTGATAGATAAAAATAGCTGTTTGATCTCTATGCTTCATTATCCAACCCGCCCATTGCGCCAAAAAATCATGGGAGAGAATAACATTCAGGCAATATCCCTCGATGGCATCGTGGATGATTTCAATGTAAGACTGGTGGAGAATATGAAATTCGTTGCCTGGAACGGCCTTGAAGCAGCTTACACGGAATTTGAAAAACATATTCCTGACCTCATCCGAGAGGGTGGGAACCCATGGAAAGTGCTTGTCTTAGGCACAGGAATGGTTGGCAAGCAAGCGATGGAAGCCGCTTCAAAACTGGGTAAAAAGGAAAGGAATTACGAGCATATTCGCCTGGGAGGCCCCGGTGCGATTGTTACTGCTATCGGCCGTAACATCACCCACAACAAGAGCCAGATGATCGAGTTATTAGCTGAATCTGACATCGTTGTTGACGCTACCCAACGGTATGATTCATCAAAACCAATCATCCCTAATGAGTGGGTCGCATATCTTCCTGAACATGCGATTATCGTGGATCTTTCAGCCGATCCCTATACTCTTGATTCGAATCCACCAGTGGTAAAGGGAATTGAAGGTATTCCCCACGGAAATTTAGACCAGTTCATATTCGAGAAAGATGGTCCAAATTGGGAAAAAACAATTCCCCAAAGTGTCCCAACCGCGAACAAGCGCAAGACGGTTTCTTGTTATTCCTGGCCAGGAATCCATCCCGAGTCCTGTATGCGGCACTATGGACAGCAGCTTCTTCCCTTGATGCAGGTCTTATATAAAAAGAATTATCATACACTATCCCCCGATGGATTGTATTTTGAGCGCGCCTTATTTCGGGCACGATTAGATTCTTACTTAAAAAACAAATCAAAAAAAGTTTGAACCATTAAATAAAAAACTGGTTTCGTATGAAACCAGTTTTGTTTTTGTGTCTACTGTATTAAGGAGTTGCTGTCGGGGCTGGGTAAGTACTGGGGATATTGTGATAAAAGTGACAAATCTCATCACCATTGTCATTTATGATCGCCCATTCTGTTGACCAGCCAGGAAACAAAACCGGGGCTGCAGGAATGTTAATATCTACACCGACATCAACCGTCTGGTAGTACCCCACATCATGCGGTAATTTATATATGTGTTTGGGGCTGAGATCATCTCTGCCAATCCACTTCACATAATAATCTGCCACTGTCCAAGTTGCATTCCCTACATTACGAACAGTCCAAATCTTATCGTACATCGAGCCCGTCATTTGTGGTTTATCGAGAGGATTTTCATCAACAATTTCGCATCCATACACAACTGGCGTCCGGGTTGGGATTGCTGTACCTGATGGTCCGCCAGAACTGCTTCCGCTGCTGGACGATGAAGATGACGATCCAGCCGGAGGTTGGGTCGCGTCAGTATTTAGAGTAGCAGTTGGCAACGGGGTCAGCGTCGGGGGAAGCGGTGTCTCCGAAGGGGACAACGCCGCCTGCACAGTCATTTCGACCATCGCAGTCTGCACAGCTTCTGTCCTAATAACATTAATGTCTGGGGTTGGTTCTTGCGGTTCACCTGTGCCGCATGCTGAAACCAGCAGTACAGCAATAAGCGCCGCTACTAAAACTATTTTTTTTAGATTTTTTTGCATATTTCCTCCATTCCGGGTCAGCACAACACTGACTGCAGAAGAGTATTGCCGTATTGTGTAC
>CAZILY010000103.1:0-5937 GCA_964540175.1 uncultured Pelolinea sp.
TACAGAATTGCATTCTTTTTTGGAAATGCGGGGTTTGAATCCCAAATTCGCTTTTGGGTTACCAGGGGTAGGTGATATGTATGTAACTTCCACCGGAGGTCGGTCGGTTACGGTTGGTAAACTATTAGGAATGGGGAAAACTTTTAAGGAAGCATCACAGATGTTGGCTGGTGAAACATTAGAAGCAGCAATGATCATTCGTCAAATTGGAAAAGCACTGCCAAAATTATTCGAAAAAGGAATTTTATTTGAAAAACAGATCCCTTTCATGAAAATGCTCGTTGATACTATAGTTCATGAGAAACCAATCCAAATTGACCTTGATTCATTCTTTAACGATATATATAAAGAATAACTAAATTGGAATTCCTGTTTAATATCTAATAGGACTGCTCAAAAAAAGAAGTGACGATCTTGAAATTCTGAGAAATTAGTCTTTTAGAACAAAAGTAACCTTCATCAAGATACGGTACTCAGTAATTTTCCCATCCTCATCTACAAGGACTTCCTGGCTGCTTATCCAGGCAGAGCGAATATTCTGTAGTGTTTTGCTCGCCCGCGCTAACCCTGTTTTTAAGGCGTCATCAAAACTAATTTTCGAAGAAGATTTTATTTCCGTGATCTTGGCAATAGACATAATATACCTCCAATATATTTACTTTCAGTATAGGGGAATAAATCCTTGAAAGCAAATTAGAAAATAAAATATTCTATCTGTCATACAAAATCAAAACTAAAGATGAAAATTTCTGGTTAGATCATTTAAAGCCCCATAAAAAAATGACATTCATCAATAAAAACACCTTAAAATTGTGGTATTTACATTTGGTAAAAATGTATGCTAAAATAAATTGCTTGAAAAGTAGTTCTAGAAAGAGAGAAATAGTTCTTTTGATTTGGAACAAAATTGTAGTCAAGCTTTATCAATTTTATGAAAGGAGTTCCAAATCATGTCCGAGAAAGAACAAGGCACCGTGAAATGGTTTAACGGTTCAAAGGGATACGGGTTCATTGAACGCGATTCCGGCGAAGATGTTTTTGTCCATTACAGTGCCATCTTGTCAGACGGTTATCGTTCACTGGATGAAGGCCAACGAGTTGAATTCGTTGTCACCCAGGGCGAAAAGGGTCCACAAGCTTCAGAAGTTATCCTTCTCTAATAGAGAAATAATTTCAACTATAAGAGAGCGGTTGGATCCCAACTGCTCTTTTTTGTTTAATATAAATATTTTTTCAAAATAGTTTACAAAAATTTATGCTACAATGAATTGCTTGAAGAGTAGTTCTAGAAAGAAAGAAATTGTTCTTTTGATTTGGAACAAAAATGTGGTCAAGCTTTACTAATTTTATGAAAGGAGTTCCAAATCATGTCTGAGAAAGAACAAGGCACCGTGAAGTGGTTTAACGGATCAAAAGGTTTCGGCTTTATTGAGCGCGATTCCGGCGAAGATGTTTTTGTCCATTACAGTGCCATCTTAGAGGACGGCTACCGCTCATTAGATGAAGGACAGCGTGTTGAATTCGTTGTCACCCAGGGCGATAAGGGTCCCCAGGCGTCAGAAGTTATCCTTATCTAATAGATAAATAATTTCAACCATAAGAGAGCAGTTGGAAGCAACTGCTCTTTTTCTTTTAGAAACAGTTAGAGATTGAATTAATAAAGATCAGATCAATGTGAAATGTCTCATGGCGTGCTGGGGCGGTAGGAAACATAGAAATTTATGACGGTTTATTATTGCTTTTAAATGGAGGTAGAGGTGTTGATAATTTGTATCCTTTTTGCAAGTGCGGGGTTTATAAATTAGCGGGAGATTATTGTTTAAAATAACTTAATAAAAATGGTGGTATTTCGCAATCAAAATTATTTACTTTATTCTTATATGGAAATCGTAAAAAACTGTATATAATAATTATAATAATATATGAAAGGATAAAATTATGAAGATAACAGCTCCAACAAAGAACGTATTTTGGATCGCAACCGCACTGTCAGCGCTTGGTTTGGTGGCATCTTTTGTCAGCATTCCATTTGTATCCGCTAACGCGTTCTGGTTCGTTGTAATTGGTAATGTCCTGCTTTGGCTGGGCGTCGCCTTGAAAGGGTTCTAAAACCTAAAAGTAATCATAATATACAAAAAACCCCTGCATTTTAATCGCAGGGGTTTTTGATTGACTTGAGAAAGTTAGAATACTTTCCAAAAGAGGCCGGTGCATTCAGGCAGCAGCGTCCATTCTTTTTCCTTAACTTTATCGGATAATTCTTTCCCAAAGAAGAAGCTGGATAATTGAACAGCTTCCGAGAGGTCTTTGAATTGGTAATCTGTGCGAAGCCAGGTGGATTGAAATCCATTTGCCTTGAGGAATTCAAAATAGCCGTTCAAGTGCGGGGGTGGTTTTGGAGTTTCAAACCCGGTGCCGAAATTCTCAAGCATGATCATCACGCCGCCAGGACGCAGGAGGCGGCCGGCTTCTTCCAACCCAAGTTCCAACTCCTTTTTCCATTTACCTTCTCCCCAAACAGCCAGATAACAGAAGCTCCAACCTGCGATGACCATGTCCGCGGATGCAGATGCATACGGTGTGCGGCGCATATCTGCGACACATAAAATAGCATTCGCGATTTTTTGCTCTGTCAGCACATCTCTTGCCTGAGAAAGCATGTGGTGTGATAGGTCGCTCGCCGATATATGTGCGGCGCCTTGCGCAAGAAAACGCGTCAACCGGCCAGTACCAGCTCCGAGTTCGATAATATTTATCCCGTATGTATTTTTGATCTGATTGATCTCTTTAGGCAGGTTATTCTGGCAATCTTCCCGCAGGATCAGCAATTCATATTGGTCAGCGTGAGCATCATATACTTCTTTTTCTGTTGGCATGGAGATGATTTTACTATGAGTTTTTCCAATGTGTAAAGAATTGGAAACCACTGTTTTTATCCGAAGAAACCATACTGCTTGCCTAAGGAAAAACGGCTTGTGAGAATCTCGGTGATTTGACTAACTGTCTCTTTATGGGTTGATCTCTTCGCCGGATGCTCGAACCAGGTCTTCCATTAACACTTGAGTTTTTGCTGCTTCCAACGCGTTAGTGAGGGGTTCTTGGCGGGTTTGAACGCATTCAAAAAAATGTGCCAGTTCACCATAAAAACCACGCTCTTTCATCCCGGTGATCCATTTCCCTGCTCGGTCTGTGCCGAATACTTCTTCGCGGTCATCAATTGTCACTCGTAAGCTGCGGAACGCGTCTACGTGCACGGATAATCCATCTGCGTGCAGGGTAACGCTCTCCTGCCAGGCCCCCGCTTGATTGCAGATCGTGATTATCCCCTGGCCGCCGCCGGGGATAATCACGGTGCTGACCGCTGAGGTGATAACACCGTTTTTCTTTTTATACGCTGTACTAAATGATGTCACATCTCCACAGTAAAAGCGCATCAGGTCAATCTGATGAATAGTGTCGTCAAGATACTGATTAAACAATGTCGAATTGGACGCTTGAGTGCGGTGTTTCTGAATTATTGCCAATTCAATTTTACGGTTTCCCATTATCTCTTTAGCTTTCTTATATAGAAGGGCATAGCGGCGGTTATATCCGACTGAGAGAATGCGTTTATTCTCACGCGCGATACGTGCTAAATCATAAGATTGTGTACTTGAGGTTGTAAGTGGTTTTTCCGCGTACACATCAATCCCGTTTTCCAACATCTCGCGGCAGATTGCATAATGGGAATCGGTGCTGCTAATAACGAGCGCTGCTTGAGGTTTTAGGGTAAGAATATCAGAAAGATCGGTCGTGCCTTTGGATATTTTCCACCTTCTGCATGTTTCCTCTACACGCGCTTGTGTACGACTGAATATTCCTGCAATTTCCACATCTGGCATAACTGCTAAAAGAGGAAGATATGCTTTTTGGGCGATCCCACCTGTGCCGATGACTGCTATTCTCATTGTAGTTCCTTTAATGTAGGGGCAGTTGAATGGTTTCCGACTTCCTGCTGGCGGAAAGGTAAGCTGCTTCAAGAATTTCCTGTGTTTTTACTGAGTCATTAAAGTTCAAAGGAGTCTGTTTACCGGATTGAATGTGCTGCAGAAAATCATAGATACAGGCAGTATGGGCATTGACAAAATGCCCGAGTGACATTTTGGCTGGCGGCCAAAGATCGGGTATCTCACTTTTCCTTTCGGGTGAGGGGAAATCCAGATCTCCGGTATGGTATTGTTTGCTTTTCTGGTCATAGAATTCACAATGCAGCGGATCTTTGGTGTCGAACATGACGCTGCCCTGGCTGCCGAAAATCTCCATACGAGTGCTGTCGCCCATCCCGCCGGATAAACGGGTCACTTCAATATTGCCCAGCGCTCCGTTTTCAAGACCTATGGTGCACAGCGCCCAGTCATCCACATCTACAGGAACCAATTTACTGCTGCCTGGGGAATCTGGGCGTTGGTTTATGAATGTGCGTGTGCGGCACTGCACCCAGGATGCTTCCCCTAATAGATACCGCACCATATCGATCATATGCACTCCCAGGTCCGTCAGTGCGCCGCCGCCAGAGAGGGAGTGCTGCAGACGCCAGGAAGTTGGGCGTTGAGGGTCCATATAGCTATTATGAAAGAACTGAGCCCGAAAATTGTAGATCTCACCCAAGGCGCCGGATGCAATAACCGCTTTTGCCTGCCGGACTCCCGGGAAGTAGCGCATCATGAAGGCAGTATGTGAAAGAATATCCGCAGATCGGGCGGCTGCAGCAATTTTGCGCGCGTGAGCCAGATTCAGCCCAAGCGGCTTTTCAATATAAAGGTGCACCTTGTGGTTGAGAGCGGTGATGGCCTGCTCCATGTGAAGTGCATTTGGTGTGCAAATATCGATCATGTCCAGAGCTTGATCGTAAAAGGCGTTTTCATCCGTTGTGACGAAAGGGCTGCCGAGCGTTTCTAAAAAATCCTGGTCCCCACCTGTTTTTGTGCGTAGTACAGCACTCACTTTTGCAAGTATCTTGGGGTTTTTATAGCAGAATGGGATGGAGCGGTATGATTGGGCGTGTATTTTTCCAATAAACCCTAATCCGATTAAGCCAACCTTCAATGGCCTATTACCCATTGTTTTTTTTCTCATATACAAGATTACCATTAATGAAAGTCATTTTGACATTAAGCTTTTTATTGAATACAGCGATATTCGCTTTCTTTCCGGGTGCCAGGCTGCCGACGTGATCATCTACTCCGATAACCCCTGCTGGGTTATATGATGCCATGCGTACCGCATTAGCAAAAGGTACACCTGCCAATTTAACCATATTCCGCACGCAGGCATCCAGGGTGGCGGTGCTGCCAGCGAGTGTTCCATTTAGTAGAAGTGCTTTTCTGTTCTGAACAGCCACTTGTTGGCCTAAAAGAGTGTATGTCCCATCCGGCAGGCCTGCTCCAGGCATGGCATCTGAAATGAGAACAATGCGCTCCGCACCCAGGCAGCGCGTCAGGATTCGCATTGCCGCGGGATGAACATGCACACCATCGGCGATCAGTTCCGCGCTTACTCCTTTTGAACTCAATACTGCACCCACCACGCCTGGCTTTCGGTGATGGAGAGGGGATTGGGCATTGAAAGTATGGGTTACGTGAGTATATTTTCCGCGCAGAGCACGACTGGCTGTTTCGAAATCTGTGTTGGAATGTGCGAGTGCCACACGCACACCTGAGTTATTCAACAGATCTGCGACTTGATCTGCGCCTTCCATCTCCGGGGCGAGGGAAACTTGACGGATCCAACCTTCCCCAGCATCCAGATATGCACTCATTTCATTAAGTGAGGGCAGATGGATCCAGGCGGGATTAAACGCACCGTGTTTTTGCGGATTGATGAAGGGCCCTTCTAAATGCAGTCCTAATGGTTGAGCGCCGATAAATTCTTTTTCAAACAGGGGAATGTATGCCCGAA
>CAZILY010000104.1:0-1234 GCA_964540175.1 uncultured Pelolinea sp.
TATGGATGGTCAAGCTGGCGGACCGCATCAGCAATTTGCAGCCCCCGCCCTTCAATTGGGATCAAATAAAGATCAAAACATATTGGGAGAGTTCCACAGAGATCTATAAGGCCCTCAAAGATTCTAGTCCATACTTGGGAGAGCGATTACTTCAGAAAATTGATAATTACTCTAACTATATAAAATAAAGAGAAGAGGAAAATTATCCTCCTCTCTCTTCAGAACCTGCTTACTTATTCGTTCGAGTAAGAGTTATTTACATCTTCAAGTATGGTCACATAATCCTTCTTGTATGCATCTTCATAATAGGTGGTGTAGAAAAACAGGTAACTATCCTCGGTATCAAAGAAAGTTGTTCCACTGGTTTTATTATCATCACTCCACCATTCCAGTTTCTCACGTCCATCCGGGAGGGTTACATCCGATGCCACACGCAGATCGCTGCCATACAGACGCTTCATGAAATCCAGCGTGATCTGCCCTTTTTCAACATTGGTTACTTCGGTACCAGAATCATTCACTACCACCTGCACAAAAGCTTTCTCGTCAGGCGCCGTGTATGTTTCCACCACAGTATTATCGATCACATTTGTATCTTTCGCATTTGACCATCCACCCGGGACTTCAAGTGTGAATAATCCCTCTGGTGCAGTATAGGGTATCAAGTCAGATGCGTCAGCAGGAACTGCAAGGCGAGTTACTTCTGCAAAAGAATTATTCACATCTTCAAGTATGGCTGCATAATCTTTCTTGTATGCATCTTTATACGAGGTGGTGTAGAAAAACAGATGACTATCCTTGGTATCAAAGAAAGTTGTTCCGCTGGTTTTATTATCATCACTCCACCATTCCAGTTTCTCGCGTCCATCCGCCAACGTTACATCTTTTGCAACACGCAGATCGCTGCCATACAAGCGCTTCATAAAGTCCAGCGTGACCTGCCCTTTTACGACATGGTTCATTTCGCTGCCAACTTCATTTACAACCACCTGCACAAAAGCGTGCCCATCAGGTGCGGTGTGTGTCTCCACCACAGTATTATCGATCACTTTCGTATCTTTTGAAGATGACCAGCCGCTTGGAACTTCAAGTGCAAATAATCCCTCTGGCGCAGTATAAGGCATCACACCTGATGTAGTAACTGGGTCTACGGGCTGCGCTACAGCAAGTTCCTCTAGCTCGGTCTGCTCGGCAGGAGCCGCTTCTTCCACAACCGGCTGCTCTTCTACCACAA
>CAZILY010000104.1:1334-5867 GCA_964540175.1 uncultured Pelolinea sp.
CATCGGTTTGTCCACCGCACGCGCTGATAAGCACTGCGGCTAATAGTACACTCATTATTGTTTTTGTGTTCATTTTTCCTCCAATTCACTTACATTTATGGTTTAGTGGTCTGACCTTTATACCACTAAACCATATTATACGGGTATTTGAAGAAATGTCAATATAGAAATTTGAGGCGTAATATTCTTCATCCCAGAGACAGAGGAAGTTGTTTAGTTCAATTGGAAATATTATCGGGATACCAGAAATCTAATAATTACCAGACACAGTAGTGTGTTCATGCGAAGCCAGGGTAGTTTTCTCATAAACAGATAGCGGCAGGGCAGCCTCCATCTTTATTAGACTATAGCCATACCCCTCGACCAGGCCATGCCTATCTCTTTTTTTCGTGGAACAACCAGCTACTAAATGTTACCTCTTACTCTCTTTTCACTTTCCGCAGCATCAAGTAATATGCATCACCGCCAAAGCCAGTCTGGATTGTATCTACCACTTCAAAACCAAAATGTTTGTATAAAACAACATTCTTCTCGTTTTGCGTCTCCAGATAACAGTATCTGCGAGACAGGTCCGCGTGCGCCAGTACTGGTTTTAATAATTTAGACGCAAAACCCATTCCCTGGAATTTCTCATCCACCCCCAATAACTCAAGGTAATAATGGGGTCGTCTAATGATCCGGATATGCGCTTTTTCCACTTTCAAATAGAAAGAAACAAATTTCCTTAAATCGTGAATTTTAAATTAATTGAGCATGAACCACGCGATGCGCACATTCAGACTGAATGTGCTTTTTGGAAAGCCAGTCAAACACCAGATAGCTGCCCCCTCATACGCATTGGATGTGCGAAAAACGACCCCGTTTACCCGTGCTTTTTCTATCACATATCTGAAATCAGCGCCCATGGCTTTCTGAACATCTCTGGCCAACAAAAATAAAGACAGCATAAACGGATCGTCCCGAAAAGCAGAAAGGAATACGGCAGCGATCCTGGAAGTGTCAGTTCTTGGTGCAATCTCAATCGGGATCTCTTGCGCGATTTTTTCTGATGGATTAACAGCACGCTTACTTATTAATAAACCTCATTAAAATTGGTCTTCTATTTCACTCAGATAAGTCAAGTGTTTATTTTTTATAAGTGAAAATTTTTCTTATAATTACCTTTTGTTGTTTGTAGTCATATTCTATATGGAAATTGCATGCATCGAAAACAGATTGACAATCTAGAAGTATGAAAATGTACGTCAATAATACTTGATTTCAGATTAACAAAAACAATAACACCGCAAGTAAATCATAATTTCAAGGAGTTCAATATGGCAAAGAAAATCATAATCGATACCGATCCCGGCGTGGATGACACCATCGCAATTTGTACCGCACTGCGCTCCCCTGAAGTGGAAGTCGTGGGACTGACCAGCGTATTCGGCAACGCACCCGGTGAATTTACCGCCCAAAATGCGCTGCGGTTGGTTGAATTAGAAGGAAACGATAGCATCCCTGTTGCCCGCGGGAGCGATTCCCCATTGGTCCTGCCGACTGATATGCTGGGCACCATGGTACATGGCGATGACGGTATGGGTAACACCAACCCGCCTCCCCCAAAAGGCAAAGTGATCGCTCAATCCGCGGCGGAATTCATTGTGGAAATGGCCCATTCATACCCCCACGAGATCACGCTCGTGCCGGTTGGCCCGCTTACCAACATCGCTCTCGCTCTGCTCCTTGATCCTCAAATCGCTGGCCTAATCAAAGAGGTTATCATTATGGGCGGTGCAGTTTCCACTCCCGGAAACATCTCTCCAGTCGCTGAAGCCAACATCTACCACGACCCCCACGCCGCTGATATCGTCATGGCAGCTGATTGGCCGGTAACGCTCGTCGGGTTGGACGTAACCCAAAAAACGATCATCAACACCGCGTTCCAGCAGGAGCTTTTCAAGGCAGATAATCCCGCGGTTAATCTCATTCAGCGCATTCTCCCATGCTACCAGAACTATTTTAGCGAATTCCATGGATTGGGCGGAGATATTTATACTCATGATCCCTCTGCCATCGCCTGCGCCATTAATCCCGGTTTATTCCAAACCAGTGCCGCACCAGTATATGTTGAAACTCAAGGGCACTGTATAGGACAAACCATCGCGGATTGGAAGCGGCAATGGGGTGACAGACCGGATGTAAATATCTGCGTGGATGTCAATTCCAAAGGGGTTTTGGCGCTCATCAAGGAACGCCTTACAAAATAGCGGTCTGCGGGTTATCAGGAAAAATTCCAATCCTCTTGCTCACCAAGTTTTGCCTGAATGGCACGCCAAAGCTCATCTGCTCGCCCCGATCCAATCAACAATCGGTTGCCATTTAATAATTCTATTTGTACGCCGCGATTACCGCTCACATTGTATGCTTTTCTTTTACATCTGATTCGGATACCCCAACCGCCATAATCTCTGATTGGGCGGTAAGTCTGCACTGCACATTGTTTTATTTTTGGGTAAGCTATCCTTCGAAAAGTTCTATGGAATGGGGAAAAGCGAATATAGATCCCATCATCACGTACCTCGGTGATTAGCTGGCTAAAGAAAAGTAGCGCCGGCAAACCAATGCCGAAGATGAACCAATAAATGGCCAGGGGAATATCTTTCATGGGATTTTCGCCAAAAGGCTTATTAAGCAATAGCTGTTCTACTGCCGCAAGCCACTGCATCCCGGTTATTGCCGAGACAACAACCCAGAGCCAAACTTGTCGAAACCGCTGCACTTCGCGGTAAAGCGGGCTTTGTCCTTTCTCTTGATTCACTACAGTTTTTCTCCTTTTTATGCCTGCCAGCATCCATATTGCCCACTACTTTTCTCCAGAACCTCACCTTACAATCATAACGCAATATCATTGACCGCTTTCAGCAAAATGGTATACAGAGCAATAATCCATATTAGAAATTCATTCTATCAAATAACGGACACCAGCACAGATCTCTTCAACCTCTTCTCGACCTCCATTTGGCCGATCAGGCCATTCAAACATCTTAAATCCCCAGAACTCGCGGGGAGTATCCGGGTATCGAGGAATAACTCAGCTATGAAGATGAGGAATATTGTGACCCAAGATGAACACATAAATATGCTCAGCATTCACGCTTTTCTTTAAAGCTTTGCTTACATCCCTGATCACTCTTCCTATAGTCTCCGCCTCTTCGTCATTGAGTTCTGCCAAAGTAGGGATATGTCTCTTATGTTCAACAATAAAACCACCGAGAAAAGGTGTGTTCTGGCCCGAAGCAGACCAAGAATATCCTGAAAATACCAATTCGTCTTCATAGATAGATCCGCCAGGCACAAATTCCAATCCATTGTACTTCCGGCAGGCAAAAAATCCACCTGCTCAGACATAATCCTTCTCCTTTAAAAAATAACTCCGCTGAATAAGGTTGGCCTCTATTGATCTCATAATAATTAAACACCACATGTAATCGCTGACGACCTTTAAATATTCCTTCATAAAAAAGATAAATTACTATATACTATTTTTAAGGTATTAATACCCATTTAGAAATTTAATAATTTAAGAATGGAAGGAGAACAAATGGCCCAAGATTTTACCGTCATGCTCCCCAACCGCCCCGGTGTACTTGCTAGCCTAAGCACTACTCTGGGCAAAGCCGGCGTCAACATCGAAGGCATCAGCGGCACCCAGTACCAAGACAAGGTCATATTGCATATACTCTTCGATAAGAGCGAAGAAGCGCAGGCACTTCTATACAAGAACAAGATCACTATTATGTCCGTCCGTGAGGTTCTTGTGATTGATATAAAAGATGCCCCCGGCGAACTGGGCAAGGTTGCCCAGAAAATGGCCAATGCTGAGGTCAATATTGACTTTTTCTACCTCGCCACAGGCAACCGCCTTGTATTAGGCGTGGATGACCCAGAAAAAGCAATCGTCGCCCTGTAATATTTTTAAATATTTTTTTTACAAAAGATCATCGCGCCGCTTGTTTATCACCGGCCTGATTGCTGTTTTCTGCCACTAAATTGTTCTTGGCCAAGTTTGCAATCAATGCTATGGATTGGTTGGATGCCGTTGAGTGAAGCTGGCTATCGACCATAAAGAAGATTACCTCCAGCCCGTAAAAGAAAACATATGACAAAATATGCACTCTCTTTTAAGACCTTTGCAAGAGTTTAAAGGGGATAGTGCATCAATTGTCCGATTCATAAAAGTAGATTATCACCCCCCGGTAATATGTTCAAAACGGATTTTTGGTTACGCTGGTTTTTCCCAATCTTCTCTTCCTGCTCTTCGGATCAGAGCACATACAGAATAAGTACTAATCCGCATGTACCTTCTCTACTTTTTTTAAAAACGCGTGTTTGATAAATGATTCCCGAGTGAACCGTTATTGAATATCACGGTTCATGTCTATCATTGCCGCCATGCAGGACTGATACTTGCTTTCAGCCCGCTGTTTAATATTCTCTAATGAGAACAAAGCGCCAAATTGTTCTAGAGGAAATGAAGCTGATACCGCAGCA
>CAZILY010000105.1:0-5812 GCA_964540175.1 uncultured Pelolinea sp.
AATAGACACAATAGACACTATAGAATGATTAGCAGATAACTCTTAATCAGTAGGTACAGGATAAAGGCCTTCTTTTAACTCTCCACTGGATAGTTTCAAGCCCTGGTGCGTCACTAAAATACTGTATATATGGTGTATTTCGCTTTTCATACTACTAAATACGGTGGCAAATTTGTATATAAACATAACGATTTTTTCGTATGCTCTTAATTATTAAGCCAATGTTCAAATTCCGTTTGACAACTTGTACAGAATGAAATATGGTGATGGACAGAGGGGTATATCTCATCGGGAGCGATACCTGAAGCTAACAGGTCGGCATCATACACGAGTAGCACAAAACATTCTTCACAAGTGAGTTGAATAGGTTCCTTTGATTGACTTATCAGCAAGAGCAACTGCCATAATGGACGGGGAATTCTATTCATGCATACGACTCTTTATTTCTTTTCCACAAATTCAACGAAGGCGTGGAAAATATCGCTTTCAGTAATGATGCCAACTAATTTATCGTCATCCATCACTGGCAGGGTGCTGATGTTATTTTCTAGCATCAATTGAGCTGCCTTAACCAGGGGTATATCCGGCGAGGTTGTTTTTGGATTAAGCGACATTATCTTACCAATTGGGTAATGGGTTAGGAGATCGCTTGCTCTCACTGCATCTAATGAAAAAGTAGTAAAGGGTATCTTTTGCCGTAAGTCGTCAATAGTAATAACGCCAACCAGGTTTTCATCGTCTACTACCAGCAAACGACGGATTTTGTGTTTAACCATCATCCAATAGGCTTCAGGTATTGTGACATTACTGGTAACTGTGAGTGGGTTGGGTGTCATCCAGTCGCGCACAAGATTTTTGTTCATGGCTACCTCCTAAAATTTCCAAGGATTCAAATATTGATCCTTATATTAAATTCAGTTTGGGTTATTTATCATACTATTTTGCTTTTAAATCTGATGGGTATGGACAGGCATTTGAGACTGTCACTGTCATCACCACCTCACCCTGCCCGGCAGCTGCGGAAAAGGCATTGTGAAGCGCGGCCCAAAGCATCTCATTGTCACCAGAAATCAATGTGCTCATAGAACCAGGATGCACTTTCAATCTAAATTTATTGAAAACAAGTAATGCTTCATTGATAATTGGTGAGAGGGATGCTGCACGTAAAGGATAAATGCTTACTTGAGCAGTTACTCCCAATCCCCTCAAGGTTTTTTGAGGTTCTTCTTTAAGTAATGATTCAAGTTCATTTAACTTCTGGTGTAATTCAGGAGGAAGTGAGTATGATACCCACTCGCTTTTTGAGTCAACAACCTGGCGAAGTAATTTTATAAGCCTATCTTTGCCAATCGGATCTTTATTCATTTTTTCCTCTTCACTTCCAATTTACAGCCATACCAATAAATCCTCCCCAAGGGAGAGGCAGCGACGCCGGCCAAATTGGCCACAGGGCAGTACGCCAAATTATTTTAGCTTTCTTCCCAACAGCTTGCTGAATCAACTGTTTAAGTTCACTTGGTGTAAATAATTGAGCAGCTTCCCAGATTGGACTTTTACTGCGCTTGTACTTCCGCCCCAGACAGCTTTGTGTGTTAAGGACACCCAGGATAAGCCCCTTCCTGGCAACCCGGTGTACCTCACTTAATACCGCAATGGGATCAGGCAAAAACTCCAGCGTTGTAATTAAAGCAATTATGTCAAAGGAATTTGAGGAGAAGGGTAGTTTTAAGGCGCCTCCCTGTAAGAGAAGAGAACTTCTAAATCTATTTGCTTCCTCCAGCATTGCACGGGAGAGATCCAAACCGATGACTTGCATTCCTTGTTGGCTGAACCAACGCGTGAAATGGCCTGTGCCGCACCCAACTTCAAGAATTGAATCCGCAGTTGAAAAGACTTTCAATAAACGCTTTAAAAGAGCTTTTTCCTGTTTATCAGCTTGACTGCCAACAGTTTGATACCAAACCTCATAATCGGAGGCGATTTTAGGGTTAGCGAAGATATTATTGTTAGTCATTTACATAATAGAAAATCTTGATGCTTGATTGTTATCTCGATTCCAAACGGAAATCCATTACGCGCCTTATCAAGAGTTTAATAATATGCTGCTGTAGAATAAACCCTAATTGACAGTCTTTTTGCATAAGTTCCCTCAAAGCACTGGCATCAACCACTAGAACCTCAGTCTCAGACAAGGTGCGCATCGTAGCTGTATATGTATAAGGTTCAATGAGCGCGGAGCATTCAAAAACCTCTTCAGCCGAGACAGTATCCACATGGGCCTGCCCTGCTTCGCCAATGTTATATAGAACTTCAATTTTGCCCTTAACCAAAAAGTACAGATTTTGACCTGGCTCGCCCTCCTTAAAAAGTACTTGATTGGGCGGGTAACACACTGCATTAGCAATTTGTGCAATGTTTTTTATTTGGTCTTTAGAAAGATCACGAAAGCACGAGATATTGCGCACTAAATTAGGATCTGTTGTCATAGCTTACCTCCATTCTAAAACTAATACTATTTTTACCAATGGAAACTTGGTCAGAAGGGCAACCCCTGCCCGTTTTCTTAAAACATATATCAAAATTGATTTGACTTAACATTTAATCCTTAAAGAAACCACAATTACTTGATGTTGTCTGCTCTTTATTAAAGTTTAGAGATAAGCGGTATGATGCGTTTTCGGCTGCGGTCTGCAATCTCTTTAATATCAACGATTATTTCCGGTGAAAAAGGCACTTCTGTTTCATCGTTGATAAATGGAACATTTTTCATGCGGCCAATTTGTAAATAGAGCTTATGTGTTACCGGGTCGCTGCGGGTTATGATCAGGTTGTCCGCCAGGTTTTCCAGTTTTTTTACCTCTTCTTTCTTCGCTGACGTACTTGTGGAAAATAATAAAGTAAATTTTAAATTGCGCTGCATCATGGATTTTATTTTTTCGAGAATTTCTTTCCCATAGGTAGGAGAAAACAAAAGCAGATTCAATGCAGTACCAAAAATCAAAATACCCGGTCCTTCGTCTGGCAAAATTGAACAAGCGTGTTCCAGGGCCGTATCCCAAACTTTGGGTTTGGCCACATTGGCTTTAATTTGGTTATTTGCCATTACAATCATACTGTCCAAGCTGACATCTAGTTCGATAAAAGCGATCCTATCTTTATAATCACCCAGATCCAATTGGGTGATGCTTTTTAAACCAGCAGCGATAAAGCTGTGATCGGGATATTGTAATTGCATAAAGACCACGCTGCCTCCCTGGCGCAGCCATGCTGCAACAATCACGTTCCCTATCAGGGGCTTTCCAGAACCGCCGGGCCCGCTCAGTAGAGTTGAGCTGGGGATTGGCAGCCCCTCTGGCAAAAGTCGATTGAACCATTCTTCGTTTGTATGAAAAGTCTTTATGTGGAACATTTACAGTATTACTATTCTTTATTTAGAGAATTCCAGTGTTTCTCTTCATTCGTGATATCTATTTTTATTTCATTTACAATCTTTGTTTTAATCCTCCCTTGAATGTTTTTGTTCTTTTTGCGTATCTGGATAAAATGCTGGTGAAGCACTCCAAAAACGGACCCCATAGCGGATGATGACCTGCGCCTTCCCGCTGGATTCCAGGGTTGCAAGTGTCTTTGACACATCCTTAGAAGACCACTTTGTTAAGGTTTCAATCAGCTCTGATTCCCTCATCGGATGGCGGGTGATAATTCCGACAATAGCGTCTACCAGATTTCCATATCCACTGAGATCAAAGGATCCCGAAATCGGATGAATGACCTTGGCTATATCACCCAGAATGGCGCGCGCACGGATAAGCCCGTCTTCATCGGTCGGTTGCACCCAGGTTTCTACAGGAGGGCGGTCAGGCTGAACAATATGAATTTCGTCCGGCTTTATAAGCGCAAGAATCGATGCAATTTCCTTTAGGGCTTTTTCAGAATCATTCATTCCACGAACCAGCATAACTTCCATCCAGTATTTACCCTTATATTCTTCACGGAAAGCGATCAACCCATCTACCAATGTCTCGAAGGTGAGCTCCGGGTAAGGGCGGTTGATCTGTTGGTAGAGTTTTGCATTACCTGCATCCAATGAAGGCAATACGGCATCAGCTGTGGCTAACTCCTGCCGGACTTCAGGCAAATATAACAATGACCCATTAGTAATCACCGCTACAGGAATACGTGTCAGCGTTTTGACCTCGCAGATCAACCAGCCAACGCTGGCATTGAGCATGGTCTCTCCAGAGCCGACAAATGTAATCCAATCTATCTCACCGGGTTTATGGGCTTTCAGGGCTTCTTTTACCTGGCTGATAATATCCTCAGGCGGAAAAAACGCGCTGCGCTTGTTGGTCAACGGCCTGGTGCGTCCGAGTTGGCAATAAACACAATTCCAGTTGCAGGTTTTCAGAGGAACAGGATCAATTCCTAATGACTGGCCTAATCTACGTGAGGGAACTGGTCCATATATATGTTTTAGCATTTTTATCCATCTTTTACATTTGTTTGTCGTTGGCCAAATAATTTAGTACCAATACGGATGATATTTGCGCCCTCTTCAATTGCTATTTGATAGCTATTGCTCATACCCATTGAAAGAAAACGCATATTTACATTTGGTAATTTATTTGCTGCAATTTTCTCAAATATCTCTCTCGTAGCTTTGAAATAAGGGCGGGCATCCTCAGGGTTACCGAAGCGGGGCCCCATAGTCATTAGACCTTCAATATGGATATTCGCTAAAGCAGCTATTTTTTGAATCAGATCATCAACTTCTTCTGGTAAAACACCGGTCTTGTTTGCTTCTCTCCCGCTATTAATTTCGACTAGGACAGGCATTATTTTATGGATTTGCCCACAATAGCGATCTATCGTTTGGGCAAGATGCCACGAATCAACAGTTTCGATCATGTCGAAATTTTGTATGGCTATTTTGGCTTTATTCCGCTGTAGATGGCCGATCATGTGCCACTCAGCTTTTGTGCCTATGGACTGAATGATGGGGATTGCCTCCTGAATATAGTTATATCCAATGTGGGTTACACCAGCCTGTATTACGGCTTCGACTTCTTCAAGCGACCGAGTCTTCGCCGCCGCTAGCAAAATAACATCGGACGAAATGGAATCTTTTATTTGTTTTACTACCTCTGAAATAAGTGTTGGATTGAATTGCATTTATATTAACCTTTCTTCTTAAAAGAATCGCCTTTCTTGGATTTAAATGAATTGGAGGAATCTTTTTGCGGTATTAATTGTTCAAGTGCATTTTTGATTTCAACTGACACAAAATCTTCTATTTTGCCTTGATCACATAATTCGGCAACATCAGGGGAAATTGGTAACCTAACCAATATAGATGTGTCAGCCGCTTTAGCAACTTCTCCAGCATGGCTAATACCAAAAATCGAGTGATGGGTATTACAAATTGGGCACACAAAGTAGGACATATTTTCAATTACGCCTGTGACCTTTATCCCCATATGTTGTGACATATTGACTGCCTTACGTACAATCATGGATGAAAGACTCTGCGGTGTAGTGACCATCAAGATTCCATTTAAAGGCAAAGATTGCATGATGGTTAAAGCTGCATCTGATGTTCCTGGCGGGAGATCAATAAGCAGATAGTCCAACTCTCCCCAAAGCACATCCTCCCAAAGCTGGTTGATTGCTTTGCTAATCATCGGGCCTCTCCAGATAATTGCCTGATCCGTGCTTGGAAGTAAAAGATTCATTGACATAATCTTTATTCCCAGACGACTTTGAAGTGGTATTAACTTTTTCTCTTCGGAATAAACAGGACCGTGAAGTCCAA
>CAZILY010000106.1:0-5806 GCA_964540175.1 uncultured Pelolinea sp.
TTTCAATTTCAGAAAGACAAGTTGGTAAAATCTTCCGTACTGGGAAACCAACTATTATTAAGGATACATCCAGAGATCCCGATTTTGAGCTGATAGATAAAGGCAACCTTATAGATTCAAAATCGCAGATCGCTGTTCCCCTCATACATAAAAAGGATATCATTGGCATCCTCTTTGCCGACAACCTGACCAGGACAGATGCCTTCTCACAAAAGAACCTGGACTTTTTGGAATCGATCGGAAATCAATTAGCCGGGGTGATCGAGAACGCGCGCCTGCTTGAAAATGTACGGCAAAGTGAGGAGCAGTATCAGACCTTATTCAACTCGATGCTGAATGGTTTCGCGCTACATGAGATCATTTGTAATGCTGCTGGCAAACCAATCGATTACCGCTTCATTGAGGTTAATCCAGCATTTGAGAAGATGACAGGCCTTATGGGTGCAGATATTATTGGCAAAACAGCGCTAGAGGTTTTACCGGGGCTGGAACCCCTCTGGATTGAAAACTACGGAAAAGTTGCGCTAACAGGTGAACCCCTACTTTTTGAACAGTATATACAGGAATTAGATAAACATTTTGAGGTGGTTGCCTTCAGCCCAAAGAAAAATCAATTTGCGACGGTATTCTCAGACATCACCGAGCGCAAGACATTTACGCGTGATTTGGAGAAGGAGCGGAATAAGGCCCAGAAATATCTGGACATCGCGGAAGTGATGATATTGGCACTCAATGGAGATGGTGAGATCACCCTCGTGAACCAAAAAGGAGCTGGCATCCTGGGATACAAGGTAGAAGAATTGCTTGGGAAAAACTGGTTCAACACATGTGTACCTGTTTGGGATAAAAAACGAGCGAAGAAAAGTTTTAATGAGTTCATGGAAGGAAGGGCGGGACTGGGAGATCATTTTGAACAGACCGTTTTGAACAAAGAAAGAGAAGAACGTATCATTGATTGGCACAGTACCCCATTGTGGGAGCGGGTTGGCGAAAAGAAACACATCATCGGATCGTTAAGTTCCGGTGAAGACATCACTAAACGCAAACAGGCTGAGGAAACGCTTGATAAAAAGCTTGAGGAATTAATGACCTTCCAGCGCCTGACTATCGGGCGGGAACTGAAAATGATCGCATTAAAAAAAGAAATTAATGCCTTGCTTGATCAGGCAGGCAAACCGCCCAAATACAAGATCAGCGAAAGAACTTAATGATAGATCTCAATAAGGTTGCTGATGGTATCGATCAAACTTATGGAATAAATATATCCGTGTATGATGCAGCGTTCCTCACGAAATCGGTTGAGGAAAGGATGCGGGCAACACACACCGATTCCACAATCAGTTATTGCGGCTATCTGAAAAATAACAGCAAAGAGGCCAAAATTTTGTTGGAATCCCTGAATATCCATTACAGTATCTTCTTTCGCGATCCACTGGCATTTGCCATACTTGAGCGTTCAATTCTCCCTGGTTTGATTCAAAACAGGGATTGTGAAAAACAAAAAGAAATTAGAGTTTGGTCAGCGGGCTGTGCAGCCGGCCAGGAAGCATACAGCATCGCCATGCTGCTTGAAGAGCAAATTTGTAGCAATCACCAAAAAGTAAAATACCGTATCTTTGCCACTGATTGGGATGAAGCTATTTTAACTGAAGCGCGCGCTGGAGTTTACCCACCCTCTGCGCTGGGCAATGTGAGTCACAAACGGGTGAGTACCTGGTTTAATAAAGGGAAGGATCATTATATTATCAAACCCGCGCTCAGGCAGCACATCGACTTTTCAGTTTTTGATCTGCTCGGAGAAGAACAGACCAGCCCCCCTTCCAGTATATTTGGAAACTTCGACCTGGTATTTTGCAGCAATGTGCTGATCTATTACAAACCTGATTTTCAGAGTCAGATCCTGGAGAAATTAAGCCACAGTTTATCCAAAGGCGGTTACCTTTTCACGGATGATGCGGAGCAGGCGAGCGTACTTGCTCACAACTTTCAGGCTGTTTTTCCGCCGGCAGCGATATTTCAGGCAAAATTATGAAATGAGAAATGATCATGAAATTATCCAATACAAAATATAAAAGCCAATTACAGGCAGGCATTGTAACAATCATCATTTTTATGATTGCTCTCGGAATCATAGGAGTAGTTGAAACTAATGCCATCGCTCAACAAACCGAATTGCTGTATGAGCACCCGCTTCGTGTGCGCAGAGCGATCGGTAAGATAAAAGAGGATATCTTCTTAATCCACCTGGATATGCATTTTAGTGTGTTAACAGGTGACCAAACAGAGTTCGCTGACCACGTTGCTGAAATTGATATGCATCAAGCGGACATCTTTGACCAACTTGAGATCCTATCATCATACTATTTAGGTCCGCGTGAGGATATTGACCAGATTAAACAGCAGTTCATAAAATGGGATACGATCCGTGAAGAAACGCTGCGTATTTCGAGAGCCGGGCAAAAAACCGAGGCGACCGTTAGAATTCAACTCGGTGGAGAGGAAGATAAACAAACCACCTTGATATTGGCCAAACTGGAACAGATCAGCGTTTTTGCATCGGAAAAAGCAGACGAACTTTTTGCCAATTCTCAACAATTGAATAAAGACCTGCACACTTCTTTTTATGCCATTCTGGCAACGGTTGTGCTTCTAGCGCTGATCATCTATTTTTTACTGCTGCGCAATTTACGCCGGCCGCTGGATGAACTGGCCCGCGCCTCCAGAGATTTTATAAACGGCAACCTGGATGCACGCAGCGCGTACACTCTGGAAAATGAGTTCGGGGATGTCTCGGAACAATTTAACGAAATGGCAGAAAAAATTCAAGGCAATCTGGAATTAAATAAAAAGAGGTCAACCTTTGCTGACCTGATGTTATCTGAAAATGACACGAAACAATTCTTCAAGGTTATTCTTACAGAGTTTTCTGAGCAGACTCACTCGCAAATCGCTGCCGTGTACCTGTTAAGTCAGGATAGAAAAACCTTCGAACATTTCGAATCCATCGGTCTAAACGGCTCAGCGAAAAAATCCTTCGCTGCCGACACCTTCGAGGGTGAATTCGGCAAGGCGCTGGCCACGCGCAAGATCCAGCATATGAACCGCATATCCAAAGACAGCCATTTTTCTTTTCACGCGGTAAGCGGCAAATTCATCCCGCGCGAGATCATCACCGTTCCGGTTATTTCAGACCATCAAATCACAGCGGTCCTATCGCTGGCAACGATCAGCAGTTATGACCAGCGAAGCATTCAATTTGTAAATGAAATCTGGAAGATGCTTAATGCCCGTGTGGTTGGCATTCTGGCTTACCGTCAAGTGCAGAAGCAGGCGGAAATACTTGACCAGCAAAACCGAGAACTGGATACTCAAAAGAACGAATTGACCGTGCAATCCAGTGAACTCAACCAGCAAAACAGAGAACTGGAGATGCAAAAGACCCAACTAAGCGAAGCCAGCCGCTTGAAAACGAGTTTTATTTCAAATATGAGCCATGAACTTCGTACACCTTTGAATTCTGTTATCGCTCTTTCAGGTGTTTTGGGGCGCCGGCTTGCCAACACGATCCCAGAAGAAGAATACTCCTACCTGGAAGTGATTGAAAGAAACGGCAAACAACTTTTAGAATTGATCAATGATATTCTTGATTTATCACGCATCGAAGCCGGCCGGGAAGAAGTAGAAATTTCTCGGTTTGTTCTTGACGACCTTGTGGCAGAAATACAAGCGGTCATCAAGCCCCTGGCGCAGCAGAAAAATGTTGAATTTCTGGTTCATTCATCCCCAAAACTCCCGCTAATCGTCAGTGACTATGAAAAATGCAGGCATATCCTGCAAAATTTAGTGGGGAACGCCGTCAAATTTACCGAGACCGGGCGGGTTGAAATCAACAGTTATCAGAAAAAAGAAACCTTTCAGATTGCCGTAAGTGACACCGGTATTGGCATCTCCGAAAGCGATCAAAACCATATCTTTGATGAGTTCAGGCAGGCAGATGGAAGCACCTCCCGTAAATATGGCGGCACCGGACTCGGTCTGGCGATTGCCAAGAAATTTGCCGCCTTAATCGGTGGAAGCATAACGGTCGAGAGCACATTGGGTGAGGGTTCTGTGTTCACTTTATCGCTGCCAATGCGGATTGATGGTGATGATGTAAAAATAAAAAACAAAGCTGTGAAACCAGCGGTACCTGTTTCAACCTCCAAACGGGCGCAAACAACGCTTTTACTGGTCGAGGACAGCGAACCGGCAATCATTCAAATGAAAGATATTCTTGAAGAAAGTGCTTATCATCTTTTAGTTGCCCGAAATGGGAAAGAAGCGCTGGAAACCATTGCCCAAACTCGCCCTGACGCGATCATCCTTGACCTGATGATGCCAGAAGTAGACGGGTTTGAGGTGCTGAAGGCCATCCGCGCAAATGATGCGACCGCGCATCTGCCGGTGTTGATCCTGACCGCCAAATATGCCACGAAAAAAGAACTCCAGTTCCTCAAACATAATAATGTGTACCAATTGATCCAGAAGGGCGCGATCAACCGAAGCGAACTTTTGAGTGCGATTGACGGGATGGTTGCAAAGGTAAAAGAGCAAGTGGAAAAACCACGGCCACGGCGTTCGCGTAAAACTGCTGATAAGGCTGTCGTGTTAGTGGTGGAAGACAATCCTGATAATATGCTCACAACCAAAGCACTGCTGGGGCATGATTTCACCATCATCGAAGCCGAAAATGGAGAACTGGGAATCGAGAAAGCGCGGGAGTTTGTACCTGACCTGATCCTGATGGATATTGCCCTTCCCGGGATAGACGGAATCCAGGCATTAAAAACAATCAAGAACGAAGCAAAACTGCAAAAGGTTAAGGTGATCGCGCTTACCGCCAGCGCCATGTCCAGCGACCGTGAAGCGATACTGGCGCATGGTTTTGACGGCTATATTGCAAAACCAATTAAAGAAGATGAATTCATGCACACAATCCAGAAGGTACTTGATGGAAGAAACTAATATAAAGATCCTTGCGATTGACGATAATAAAGATAATCTGATTACTATAAGCGCCTTGATCAAAGACGCATTCCCTGATTATGTCGTGCTTGCAACTCCGGATGGCGTGAAAGGACTTAAGCTGGCAGGATCTAAAGAACCGGATGTGATCCTGCTGGATGTGCTTATGCCCGGAATGGATGGGTTTGAGGTGTGCCTTAGCCTAAAATCTGACCCAAAAACCATGGATATACCAGTTGTGTTTCTTACATCATTAAAGGGAGACAAAGCAGCTCGCATCAAGGCGCTTGAAGCTGGCGGTGATGGTTTCCTTACCAAACCAATCGACCAGATCGAATTGATCGCTCAAATTCGGGCGATGCTCAAAATAAAAACTCTGAATAACACAAAAAAGCAAGAAAGAGAAAATCTTAATTTCCTGGTGAATGCGAAAACCAAAGAAATCGAGGAAACTCAGGTCGCCACATTGAATTTACTGAATGATTTAAGTGTAGAGAATGAAATTCGAAAAAAGAAGGAAATTGAATTGCTTCAAGCGACAGAAGCCTTCCACCAGGAACGGGATAAGGCTCAGAAATATCTGGATATTGCCGAAGTGATCATGCTAGCGGTCAACCAAAAAGGCGAGATCACCCTCATTAACAACAAAGGAAACAAAGTCCTGGGTTATGAAAAAGGTGAACTAATCGGCATGAACTGGTTTGACACCTGCTTGCCTGAACGGTATAGAAAAGAAGTCAATCAGTTTTTCAAGAGAATCATGTCTGGGGAGGATGAGTTAGTTGATTATTACGAAAATCCG
>CAZILY010000107.1:0-5690 GCA_964540175.1 uncultured Pelolinea sp.
GGTTGGCCGGGCGGCTGGCATGACGATGACCCAATAAATCCATCCGGCAACTTTATCGCATTAAACCAGATGGATGCAGCCCTTGGTGAGATCATTGCCCAGACAGGTATAGGCAAATTTGAACTGGTGGGTATGGATGCTTGCTTGATGGGCATGCTGGAAGTTTACAGCATGCTGGAACCCCATGCGCTCTACGCGGTGGCTTCAGAAGAATATGAACCGGGTATGGGCTGGGCATACAGCTATTTCCTAAAGCAGCTGGTTGAATCTCCAGAGATGGACGGCGCAGGTCTCGCGGGGGCGATTGTAGATGGCTTCATTCACCAGGATTTGCGCATACGGGATAACTATGCTTATAAAGAATTGCTGGCTGACTATGATCTCCCTCAAGATATCGATAAAGAGTTGATGGCAGGGAAATTAGCTGAGCGCATCACGCTTTCCGCAGTGGATCTTTCTGTTCTTCCAGAGTTGAACAACACATATAATCAACTGATCCTTGCTCTGAAGGAAAGTGATCAAGGCATGATAGCAGAAGCCAGATCCTATGCGCAGGCATTTCTAAATATATTTTATGATGATTTACCATCCCCATATATTGATTTGAAAAATTTTCTTAATATTTTCGCAGAAAAAAATACAGATCAGAACATAAGCGGGCATTTAGCGAATGTGGAGTCTGCCTACGATAAAGCAGTTATCTCGGAGGTGCATGGCTCGAAGCTCCCCGGCGCATCGGGTATTTCTATTTATTTTCCAGTTTCAAAGCATTATTGGGAAGGGGGGGTATATTCCTATGAAATGTATCCTGTTATTGCAGAACGTTTTTCTGAAAGCAGCTTGTGGGATGATTTTTTGGCTTACCACTACGCAGGACAGGATTTTGGACAGGGTATTCCGTCAATTGATACTCGGGCAATCGCTCCGGGATATTCCGAAATATCCATCAGCCCGCCCGTTATTACCCCCGATAGTGCCTCTGTCGATCGCCCAAAGATCAACATCCAGGCAGACATCACCGGTGACCGCATCGCGTATATTTATTTTGTGAGCATGTATCGATATGAGGACAGGTTGCTCTTCTATCAATCTGACTATATCCTTGGTGATGAGAATATGGATGTGAATGGGGTCGTCTATCCTTTTTATCAGCGTGAAAATGGGGTTAAGCATGTTGACTTGGATTATGAGGTTACCGCAACAGCGGTGACGGATGGAAAAACGGCTGCATTTGCTGTACTTGAGCCTGAGGTGTATGGCTTGACCTCATCGGATACCATTTATTCGGTCAAGGGATTCTATGTGTATTCAGAGACGGGGCAGAAAGTCTCTGCGCGTATGTATTTTTACAACTACGGAGATAACGAAATGCGTAATATTGTTGGCTACTTCGGAAATGAGGAGCACGGTACTGCACCAGCGGAAATTAACCCAAGAAAGGGTGACCAGTTTATCTTCTTAGATTCCTGGTGGGTGGTTGATGAAGAGGGCAATGTGACCGATCAATTAAGGGATGGGAATACCTTGACGTTTGGAGATACGCCATTCCAGCAGGGTGTAACCCCGGAATTTGTATATCCAGGGGAATACTTTATAGGGATTGGGGTTGAAGATATGGATGGAAACCAGACATTCTCGTTTTCTCCAGTTACTCTTTATTAAGAAAAAGTAAGGGTAAACTGAAGTGGAAAACTATTCATAAAACTTCTTCAGTTGAAGAAAACAGGGAAGGTGATCATTTTTTCTCTCGTTCTTTTTTCTTTTCGATTCGCTCCTGGTTGTGTATATAAAATACATATCCATAAATGATCATGGATGCCGCGAACAACACGTATCGCAGGACGAGCAGTATGGGTTGCAAACTTTTTGATAGTGCTTGCCCGATGATGAGCAGCGCCAGCCCCAATGCCAATAATCCGGCTTTGTCATTCTCTGGTATCACGTCTTTAAACTTTATTGGCATAATGAGGGTCCTTTATTATTCGATTTCTACTAATTCGATCAGGTTACCGGCGGGATCACGCAGTTTGATCCAACGCGAATCGCGCGGTTCTTTAATTTTGTTTTTCAGCCCATAAAACCACTGCGGCAAATCTCTTGGTCATAGTGTCGTTCCGCAGTACGCGCAGGAGCTGCTGCTGGCTGCATTTTCTCCCCCGCAGGCGGGGCAGGTTTTCGTTGGTTCCTTGGATTTCTCGAGATGAGGCTCGCCCTTTAAGTCTCCACGTGCCCAGCGAGTGTTTGTAGGAAAACTATTTTCAGAAACCGTCGGGTTTTCTTGTACCCGCTGATTGACTGATTGAGTTCTTCGCCTAAGGGCGAAGAACACCACTACTGCTGTCAGAATCATCACTCCTAAACAGATCAAAGGCAGGATTGCGATCCCAAGTAATGTTTCTATCATTTATCCTCCTTAATATCTCTTATGGTTGAGGGCTTCTCTAAATAGCAGAAGTCACAGCCGCCAGTGTGTATAGAATTACTTTTAATTTTTATGAGAGCGCAGGATAACAATGCATGCGGATTGACTATTCCAGCAATATCACATCTCTCTTTTCTAATTGTAAAGCAATCCATAAAATTAGGAGAAGAGTTTGCTAATCCGGTTATAATTGGACAAGCGTTCTATAAAATGAATTGACTGGTGGAAAGGCAAAGGACATATGGATTTATTTGACCATGCCATGGATGAGCGGATGAAAACGGAAGCGCCGCTGGCGGCCCGTATGCGACCGCGAAAGTTAGAAGAATTTGTTGGGCAGGAGGAGATCATTGGCGAAGGGCGCTTGCTGCGCCGGGCCGTGAAAGCTGACCGATTATTCTCTTCAATCATTTTATGCGGTCCTCCCGGTTCTGGAAAGACCACTTTGGCACGCTTGATCGCGAATTACAGTCAATCGTACTTCGTGACCATGTCTGCAGTCATGGCTGGCAAGGCTGATCTTCGCAAAGTGATTGCGGAAACACGCGACCGCCGGCGTTTATATAATAAACGCACGATTCTCTTTATTGATGAAGTTCACCGCTGGAATCGCGCTCAACAGGATGCGCTGCTTCCAAGCATTGAATCCGGGCTCATCATTCTTGTTGGCGCGACCACCCAGAATCCATATTTTGATGTCATACCAGCGTTGGTTTCCCGTTCCCGCATATTTACTCTTAGCCCCCTTAATAACGAGCAGTTATCAATCATTTTTGACTCCGCGCTGGCGGATTCGGGGCGGGGTTATGGAAAAAGGAATATTAAAGTAAGTGATGAAGCAAAAGCGCATCTTATTAACATGGCAAATGGTGATGCGCGCAGTTTGTTAAATGCGCTGGAATTAGCAGTTGAATCGACAGAGGCCGACTCATCAAGTGCGGTCATCATAGATTTGCAGATTGCTCAGGATTCTATCCAGCGGCGGGCCATTCGCTATGACAAGAACATGGATGAGCATTACGATACAATCTCTGCTTTTATAAAATCCATACGCGGCTCAGATCCGGATGCGGCGCTTTACTGGCTGGCAAAAATGATCAAGGCAGGGGAAGATCCGCGTTTCATCCTCCGCCGTTTACTGATCCTTGCTGGCGAGGATATCGGGTTGGCGGATCCACAGGCGCTGCAGGTGGCATCAGCTGCTGCTTCCGCTTTTGAATATGTGGGCTTGCCGGAAGGCATTTATCCTATAGTTGAAGCAACTCTTTATCTTGCTACTGCGCCAAAATCAAACTCAGCTTCGGGCTATTTTAAGGCAGCTAAACTGATTGAAGCAGAAGGTGCCCGGCCCGTTCCAATTCACCTGATGGACGCCAATCGGGATGCTAAAGGATTTGGGCATGGAAAAGGATACAAGTACCCCCATAATTATCCAGGGCATTTTACCGAGCAGCAATATTTACCGGATGCTGTTCAGGGAAAGAAGTTTTACCAGCCATCTGATGAAGGGTATGAAGCCAGGATAAAAAAATTCATCGAACAATTGAAGAATTGATAATTGTATTTCTCAATGACCTAAATGGTTGGAGATTAGAAATGTGAAAAAACTTTTCAATTAACGAAGCTAAGTGAGTGCCCTATCGATATGAAGCAAAATCCCCTCCACGGCTTTTGCGCGGTGGCTGATGCGGTTCTTTTCAGGCATGCTGAGTTCAGCCATTGTGTGATTAGTACCCTCACACAGGAAGACAGGGTCATATCCAAAGCCCCCGTTCCCTCGCTCTTCCGAGATGATCTCTCCTTCGCAGATGCCGTGCGATTGATAAAAGCTGCTGTCCGGAAGAACAAATGCCATTGCGCACATAAAGCGTGCTGTCCATGGTTTAGAAATACCTTTCAGTTTGCTGACCAACAACGCACGCCGATCCGAGTCCGTTGCGCCTGGCTTTGGAGAGAAGCGTGCGGAGAATAACCCTGGCGCTTTATCTAAAACATCCACTTCTAACCCTGTGTCATCTGCAAGCGATGGCAGCCCGCTCGCTTTGCAGAAAGCGGCTGCTTTTATGCGAGCGTTTTCTGTATAAGTGCTTCCTGTTTCGGCTACCTTAAGGGAGAGTGACAGGTCTTGGGGTGTGACCAGAGTGTAATTTTCATTCTCCAGCAGTGCGAATAGCTCGGCTTGTTTCCCTTTATTGGTTGTGGCGATTAGGATAGTCTTGGTCATGGTATGTTAATTATTATGAATATTATTATAAAAACTTGACTGGTAAATACCTGCGTGCTATAATCAGACAAATTATACTAATTTTGTTGGAATTATATTGAATCCATCGCAAAAACCCCTCCGAATCAATGTCGGTTTTCTTATTAATCAACCCATAGGATATTCACGCGTTCTACCATTTAAGTTGGACAAGATTGACATAGAGGATGAGTCTCTGCGTAATTTTAACGGATCGATAAATCTCACACGTACGCAGGATGGGCTTATAGCTCAAGTAGTTATTGATGCGGAGGTGGAAAGTGAATGCAGCCGCTGCCTGGAACCCTTTAAGAATAAGATATTCTCTAAATTTAAAGAATTTTTTACTTTCCCATACGTAGAGGCATCGGAGGATGAGATCAGAGTACCTGAGGATGGCAATATTGATTTTGAACCGATCCTCCATGATTATATACTGATGGAAATGCCCATCAAGCCAGTGTGTAAATTTGACTGCATGGGATTATGTGATATCTGTGGGCAAAACCTCAATCAATCTATTTGTGAGCACTATCAGAACCATAAGTTTGAGGATAACACCATAGGCACTGATCAGAAGGAACTACAGAAAGAAGATTCAACAGCTGAAACATTCATCACTTGAAAGAAAGGGACACATTGAAAGCAGCGTATTCTCAAGACAATAAAAGCGAATCAGTTATTGATCTGCTGCTTGAAAAAGCCAATCTTCAGGGCCATGTCACGCTAGAGGACCTCGAAGAGATCATTCCTCGAAGCGGCGCTGGTGCAGAAGAGATTGAGGAGGTGGTAGGCATCCTTAACCGCAAGGGTGTCCAGGTCATTATTCCAGATGAAGTGGAAGCATTGTCTGCAGTTAGATTCACTCAGGAAGATGAAGGGGGTAGTGACCAAGAAACGGAAGAGACTGTGGTCGCCGGGGTAGATAAAAAAGCCAACAGCGATACGATCACTTTGTATTTACGAGAGATGAGCAAAGTACCGCTCCTTAACAGGGAACAAGAAATCAATCTTGCCAAACGATAT
>CAZILY010000108.1:0-5680 GCA_964540175.1 uncultured Pelolinea sp.
GATTTTGTCGAATAATTGACGCGTATTCTTAATCCCTGATTTTTGCAATTTCGAAATCACATTTTCTGAAATACCAGGGAAATCTTTTAATTTAGTCGGACTCTGGTGATAGCTATTCACTTCTCTAATAAGTATCTTTAAATAATCTTCTTGTATTAGGCTATTCTTTGAGAAATCTTGTAATTTGTTTTTATTCTTTAACACTCTTCGTAATTCATCTACATTCGCAATCTTCTGTTTTTTAATAATATTGAAAATATCATCAATATTCTCTTTTAAAATCATTCTGCTCGGAAGCAAATCAGCCGATTCTAAAATATTTTTGTAATTGTCAATGGTTATATTTTTCAAATCAATAAAATACCCCATTTTCTCACCTCTATTTTTTTTGTTTTCATTATAAATTTCTTGTATACATACAACGAGTGTTTCATTTCCGAAGAGTTAGTCTCTTTTTAGACCTCCACCATCACACCAAGAATAATATTCCAGGAACGACAATCACCATCGACATAAGATAAGGTACTGCTGAGCGATAGAAATCGTGAGTGATCGGTCTTTGAATTAGAAGCAACCAAAGCGCTGCTAATTGGAAAACAAGGGTAATCACTCCCCCCAATCTCTCCCAACGCCAGGCGATGCCTAATCCCAGGACACTCAGAAACATCAAGATTGGGGGTAGTGCTTCTACGAGGGGATAGCCCTCCACCGTATACGGGTCTGCTTTTCCGATTGTCACCCAGTTCCATGCATAGCCAGTTAGCATTAGCAGAGAGTAAAGGATAATCGGTAATGACCAAATACGGGCAATCCGGCACATCCATCTCGTTATGCGATCATCGGTATTACTGATTTTTGCCATAGTTTATCCTCCTTCTTTTTCAATAGCTTTTATATGGATGATAAGAGGTAGAAACTCAGGGCTTTCATTGGCTCTTTGCATTATACACTTCATGCGCGTTGTAGCAAAATTTTTCAATATATTAAACTGTATATTGTTAAACCCTCATCAAAATCATTCTTGGGTTTTATATTTATTCCCCTTATATCTATTAAGCTAATAGGTATATTTTACATAAAATTAACACAACGTCCGTATAATAGAGATATTGTTAAATAAACCTAGGAGAACAGATGTATTTTGGAAATTACGGCTTGTATATTTTGATCAGCATCCCGGCCCTACTGCTTGGTTTATACGCACAATCAAAGGTACAGAGCGCTTATAAAAAATATTCGCAAATTCGAATTAGCAACGGTATGACCGGAGCGGAAGTTGCCCGTAAAGTACTTGATGCAAATAATTTGCAAAATGTACGTATTGAGCAAGTTCGCGGAACTTTGAGTGACCATTATGACCCTCGAAAAAAGGTTCTGCGTCTCAGCCAATCTGTCTATGGTACGCCCAGCATTGCCGCGGCCGGTGTGGCCGCTCACGAAGCGGGTCATGCGATCCAACACAAAGAAAAATATGGCCCTTTATCTCTTCGGTCATTAATGGTTCCATCAGTCCAGATAGGCAGCTGGTTAGGCCCGATCATCTTCATGGGCGGATTACTTCTCGCAATGGATAACCTAGCAATAATTGGCTTAATTCTTTTTGGGGCAACATCTTTGTTTGCAATAGTTACGATCCCAGTGGAATTGGATGCTTCTAAACGCGCAAAATACATTCTTTCTTCATCGGGCATCGTGTACGGGAGCGAATTGAACGGTGTAAGTGCCGTACTTGACGCAGCCGCTCTCACATATGTAGCAGGCGCTGTCCAAGCATTGTCTACGTTACTTTACTATATGCTTCTATTTTTCGGAGGAAGACGAAAGCGCTAATATAGGCCTACTGAATACACGCGTTTCATTCTGCAGGGATTTTTATTGCTTAATTGCTCTTTTTAGTTCATCAAGCATTGTCAGTGCTTTGGCGGCTCCCTCTGCGGTACACGTAGTGGGGTTGTCAACCAGATACGCTGGAATGCCTAATTTGCCCGTTAGGTATCTATCTATGCCTCTTAATTGAGTTCCACCACCACAAAGTGCCACCCCGCGATCCATGATATCAGACACCAATTCAGGTGGTGTCTTCTCTAGTACACGTTTGACCATTTTTACAATATCCTGCAAACTATCTTGCAGCGCATCGACAATATCTTCAGTTTTGATAGTCACTGAACGAGGTAAACCACTCACTTGATCTTGTCCCTGAACTTCAAGAGTAAGCCCTTCCTCTTCACTAACAGCAGCTCCCACTCGCATTTTAACAATTTCAGCTGATGCTCTACTTAGAATAACACCATAATTCTTACGAATATAGCTTATGATATCGTCATCCATTTTTTGCCCACCAGTCCGATCTAATTCTGAGGAGATGATACTATTCATCGTCAAAACTGCCGCCTGGTTTGTACCGCCTCCAAGACAAATGACCATATTACCTGAGGGAGGAGAAATTGGCAGATCAATGCCTAAAGCTGCGGCAAGTGGCTGTTGAATAAGGTAAACCTCTCTGCTTCCAGCACCTATTCCTGCCTCGTGAACTGCTCGGCTTTCCACGCTTGTGATATTGCATGGTACGGTAATCATTAATTTGGGTCTAAATAGGACCATCGGACCACAGATCTTTTGAACAAGGTACCTTAATAGATTTTCAGTGATCTCATATTCGGCAATTACGCCATGTTGGATTGGGCTAACAACCTCGATATCTTCAGGAACACGGCCATACATATCTTTTGCTGCCTGTCCCCACTCGATCATCTTCCATTCATCGATCAGAATAGCAACCGTGGTAGGTTGATGCAGCATGATATCTTGACCTTCAGTAATCACAGTGAAATTTGAACCTAAATCTATTCCTAATTCTCGTGTAAAACTTGCCATTAATTTTGATCCTTCTGGATAACAACTTCAAAATTTTAGCATAAAGATCGTGTATTTCAATTAATTAGAAAAATATTTCAAAGCTAAGCGCAGCTTTTCTTCCAATTCATCAGGACAATCTTTCGGGATTGATTGCATACTGGCCTGGGCTTCAACAACACTGTACCCTAAACCTACCAAAGCCTCGAGCAATTCCGAATCAATATTACCGCTTTGATTAAATTGCATCCCTTCAAGCATGGGCTCCAATTTGTCGTGAAGGTACAAGATTATTTTTTGAGCTGTTTTATTGCCAATTCCAGGTACACGCACAAATTGCTGAAAATCCTTTAGATGCACCGCCTGATAAATGTTTATGACGCTGTGGAAAGAAAGTACTGACAAAGCAGCTTTTGGGCCAACACCGTTTACCTTAATCAAACTGCGAAACATGTCGCGAGCTTTTGCATCTATAAACCCATATAGATTGATGTCATTTTCCCGTAACACTAGGTCTGTATATAATTGCGCAATCTCCCCAACATCAATAGATGACGACACAGAGACAGGTGTCCACACCTTCAACCCAATTCCCCCATTTTGGAGAATCAAGTACGACTCTGCTTTTCCAACTACTTTGCCTTTAATAATTTCGATCATCTATTTTGTCTTTTCGCATATATTTCAAATAAAACAATTGAAGCAGCACACGCAAGATTCAATGAATCCACGCTTCCCATTATAGGAATATTAACTAAACCTTCACACATTTCAAGAAGTTCTTCGCCTAAACCTTTTTGCTCGCTTCCCATTAATAAAATCATATCTTGTGGAAAATCATATTTTCTATAATTATTTGCTTCTCCACAAATTGTTCCAATTATAGGCATGTTTTCACTTGAATTCCATTTTCGAAAATTCGTAAAGCTCATTTTTGCAATCTTAAGGGAAAATAAAGCCCCAGTGCTAGAACGAACAGATGTCGGGTGGTAAACATCCGTACTCGTTCCAAGTAATACCAGGCCATTTCCTCCTGCACCATCTAAAGACCGCATGATTGTCCCAAGGTTACCAGGGTCCTGCACGTTATCCAAAACAATCCACAACCCTTTCAGATTGTGAAGTTCTTTGATACTAACCAATTTCTGGATGCCAACTGCCGCGATCCCTTGAGGTCTATCTTTTAATGCAAATGTTTGAAAAACCTCCTTGGTTACCTCAATAATATCAATTCCTTTTTTCTTCCCCTCCTCGATCGCATTCTTTCCAAAACCTGATGTTAGAAGATCAGAACTATAAAGAATACTTTCAAGTGGAAAATCTGTCCTTAATGCTTCACCAATTATGCGCAAACCTTCAATGTAAAACTTTCCAGACCTATCGCGTTCTTTTCTGCTGCTCAGCTTCCGGATCGATTTAATATATTGATTGCTTGTACTTGAAATAATTTTCACGACATACTATCCTGTTGCATTGCAAGCATTTTTCGGCTGTGAATGTGGCAAATAGCAACAGCCAGCGCATCAGCTGCATCATCGGGTTTAGGAACTTCCTGCAGGTTTAAAAGCATTTTAACCATTTGCTGAACTTGGTTCTTAGATGCTCTACCGTATCCAACAACTGCCTGCTTAATTTCAACCGGGCCATATTCATAGATTGAAAGTCCAGCTTCCGCAAGTGATAGAATCGCCACACCACGAGCTTGTCCAACAGACATTGCAGTGCGAACATTGCGTTGAAAAAAAAGTTTCTCAACAGCACCAGTTTCTGGTTTGTAGAGAGAAAGTATCTCGTTTAATTGAGAAAATATAATTTTTAATCTAATTTCAGGTTTATCTGCCGATTCGGTTCGGATCACCCCATAATCAACAACTTGTAAAGACTGGTCCTGCAATTCTTCAATAATGCCGTACCCGGTCAATGCTGTGCCTGGATCAATTCCGATCACAGCCATTATTTATGCTTCCTCGAGCTCCATTAAAGCTTCTTCACTGATATTCAAATTAGAAAAAACAGCCTGTACATCATCCAGTCCTTCTAACTCTTCAATAATCCGCATAACTTTCAATGTTTTATCAGTTTCTAATGTTATCTCTTGCTTTGGAATATATTGAAGATCAGCCTCATCGACCTCTATTCCAGCAGATTTTAAATTATCGCTGATTATCTTAAAAGCATCTACTGGGGCAATGATTTCAATTGTTTCTTCATCTGATGTAATATCATCTGCCCCACTCTCAACCGCCAATTCAAAAATCTTATCGAAATCCTCGTCCGCCGCGTTTATCGCAAAATATGCCACATGTTTGAACTGCCAGGAAACAGCTCCCACTTCCGCCATATTTCCACCGCCATGCGTTAATTCATGGCGAAGTTCAGCCACTGTTCGGTTCCGGTTCTCTGTAAGGCAATCGATCATGACCGCTATACCGTTTGAAGCATATCCCTCATAGGTAATCCTCTCAATCTCTCCCCCACTCTGATCCTCCCCTGTTCCCCGTTTAATCGCACGCTCGATATTATCTTTTGGCATATTCACTTTTCTCGCGCGATCTACCGATAATCGCAACTTGAAATTTGAGTCTAGGTCGCCCCCTCCTTCTCGTGCCGCAATCGCAATCTCCCTTGCTAAACGCGTAAACAATTGCCCTCGTTTTGCGTCTGCGGCTCCTTTCTTATGTTTGATGGTAGACCACTTTGAATGACCTGACATACCAAAGCTCCTTTTTTACATTATTTTCACATTATTAAATTATACCATTTGGGTATTTCCCAAAAGAATCATTTATCCCTGCCGCAAATCTTTTGCGACTGTATTTTTCAA
>CAZILY010000109.1:0-5597 GCA_964540175.1 uncultured Pelolinea sp.
TGGGCAACAATATCCAAGTGCTGATCACCCCCATTGCGGACGGTGATGAAATGCGCCATCAACTTACCTTCTTTATCATACACAGGGAAATAACGCTGATGCTTTTTCATTACTCCCACAAGCACTTCGGGAGGCAGCTCGAGATGTGAGTGGTCAAAATTACCCAAAAGAGCAGTCGGGGCTTCTACGAGATTACTCACTTCGGAAAGAAGGGTGTCGTCAATATTAATAGAGGCTTTTAACGAGGAAAGCAATTTCACCACTTGTTCATTAATGATCTTCTTTCGCTTATCGCTGTCGCTGATAATATTTTGGGAGGACAGGAAAGAAAAATAATCCCCTACGTTTTTAATGGTGTATTCATCAGAAGACGAAAAGCGTAAGCCGCGAGTGGTTCTACCAGCTTTCAATCCTGCATAAGTAAACGGTATTTCGATGCTGCCGTATAACCCCACTAACCAGCGGATAGGCCGCGAAAAAGCAACGCCACTTGCATTCCAGCGCATTGATTTGGTAAAGTGGATACCAGCAACTAGCTCGGTAAGTTTTTCTGGTAGAACATCAGTTATTGGTTGGCCTCTTTCATGAACCTCCGCGACCAAATATTCACCGCCATCAATGAGCTTTATTGTTAAATCCTTGGTGTCAAGTCCTTTGCTGCGCGCAAAACCGATGGCTGCAGGTGTGGGTTTACCATCCTTATCGAAGGACCGGTTTGCGGGCGGGCCTTTAAGTTCGCGAGTCTGGTCCTCCTGGCGAGATGATAGAGAATGAATATGTATTGCGAGGCGCCGGGGTGTGCCTAGCACTTTCACTTCATCAAAAGACAGCCGCAAATTATTAACCATTTCCGGTACTGCCTTTTTAAGCTGGAAAAGCGCACTTTCTAGGTCTGCAGCGGGTAGTTCTTCCGTGCCAATCTCAATGAGCAGATCGGCGGTCTCAGGCAGATCTGTAGAGGACAGCAAGTTCATTTGTTCTTCAGGTGAAGAACGATCTTTGACTTTTTCGCCTCGTATGGTTGGTTTCATTAACCAGGGGAAACCAAGCTCTTCCCGTTGGGCAACATATACTTCAGCGGTGCGGCGGGATAAATCGCGCATACGCCTAAATAGCGCCTGTCGTTCGGTGACACCAATGGCGCCGCGTGTATCGAGCACATTAAACGTATGTGAGCATTTAAGGATGTAATCATGCGCGGGCAGGACAAGACCTTTGTTCAGAGCCAAATCAGCTTCTTTTTCGAAAAGTTCGTACATTTTTCGCAGCCGGCCAATATTAGCTTCTTCAAAGTAATATATGCTGTGTTCACGCTCAGCCTGATAGTTAACATCTCCATAAGTGAAATCAGGGTTCCACTGGATTTTTCGAAAGTTGTAGCTGCCCTGCATTGCCATCGCAATGCGTTCAAGACCGTAGGTAATCTCAACTGAAACGGGCTCCAGGTTGATACCGCCTGCTTGCTGAAAATAGGTAAACTGGGTAATTTCTTGTCCATCTAACCAGACCTCCCAGCCAAGTCCCCAGGCGCCTAACGCGGGTGAAACCCAGTTATCTTCCACAAAGCGAATATCATGCTCCTGGGGGTCAATGCCCAGCGATTGTAAGGATTGCAGATACAATTCCTGTGGGTTTCCAGGGTCGGGTTTTAAAATAACTTGAAATTGATAATGCTGCTGCATGCGGTATGGATTATCTCCATACCGACCATCGTCTGGGCGGATGGATGGTTCCACATAAGCAACGTTCCAGGGTTCTGGACCGAGCACACGTAAGAATGTGGCAGGGTTCATGGTACCTGCGCCAACCTGTGTGTAATATGGCTGCCAGATCAAGCAGCCTTTCTCTGCCCAAAAACGCTGCAGGGACATGATGATGGTTTGAAAATCAGGATTTTTCAGCATTGTTTCTCCGCATTAGATATATGATATGTAGTAATGGAAGAATTATACCAACCTAAAGATAGATTATTTCTCTGTGGAAAAACGATTGGGTTTTATTAATTAGAAGTACGTTTCTAACTAATCGAGTTTTGAATACATAATCAGCTCATTCTTGATGCCAAGCAGTTTGGACCACCAATTCGAGCGGGCCCAGTCTTCATGAAATTCTTCCCAGGTTTGGCTCTGAAGGCGCTTTTCTTCAGGAAGGTACTGTAAAAACGGATTGGGGTCAAGAAAATATAGTCGTTCCTTTTTACTGGAGTAGCGGACGAGATTGATCCAATGTGCACCGCCATTCTTCCAGATTTTCAAGACAGTTACTGGCTTCCCCATAAGTAGATTTTCAAGGATGTGGACACGGCGGGCGTTGCTTTTCCGCTCGGCATGCCATTTCAGGTTATATTGGCGCGACCAACGGTTGAAAGCTTTTACGATTCCCCACGGTGCGGTTGCCCCGCCGACGTGTGGTATCCACTGCGGGAGGCGATCCCAAAAGTGAAAGCCAGAAGAGCTAATGATTGAATTTTTCTCTAACGAAGATTTTCCCAGATTGTCCCTGAAAAGGAAAATATTGAGAATGACTGCCAGGCTGGCAGGGCCGCAGTCGTTAGTAAACCCTTTGTTTTTATTAAAACCCTGCGAAAGGTAAAAACGGCCAAAATATTTTCTTTCAGCCGCCCAATCTGAAATAGAGAATGTGGTGAAGCGGTCAGGTTTTTTTTGCATTTCCATTTTTTAAAAAGAATTGTGTATATATAAAATATATCATGGTTAATGGTTCGTATTTAGAATTACCGCATGCGATGATCAACCGCGGTTATAATAGCGAATATCTATGAAAAAAGCAGGCAGTTTTGGAGTTATATTGCTGATATTGAGTGGATGCCGGGGAATCCAAAATATCGATAATCCGGGAATGAGTAAATTAACCCCATATGTTACGCAAGCAGATATTAATGCAATTACAGAAACACCTGAGCCTGTTACAGAAACAGTTTCAACGCCGACCCCAACTGCGACTCCAACTATTCATGTGGTGGCATTAGGAGAGACTATTTCGTCAATTGCCTTGCTGTATGGCGTGCCAATGGATGCGATTACCAGGGCAAACCCAGACGCAAAGCCTACCGCCTTGATAGTTGGCGATGAACTGGTAATACCCATATCCAATAGTCGCCAGTCAGTAGTAGTTGATCCGGTTATTTTAGAAAACATACAAATTTCTGACCCTGATTGTGTGCGAACGCGTGATGGCGGATTATGGTGCGCAGTGTTAGTAGAAAATCAGGGGCAAAAAGATTTGGAAAATGTCGTGGTGACATTTTCCTTTAGGGATTCTGATGGAAATGTGATAGAAGAGAGGTCGGCACCGACTTTAATGCGGTTTTCCGCGGCGGGAACCGCAATCCCGACAGTGGTGTTCCTTGAACATATTCCTTTAATGTACGCGGACACATATGCGGTTTTATTCTCCGCGTTGGCGATGGAAACATCCACGTCAACATATCTGACGGTTGAAGTTGAAGAAGAAACGCGTACTCTAAATGGGATAGAAGGCGTTATTTCAGGACGGATGCGGGTGGAGGCGGAACAAGATAGGGATCGCGCGGATATCTGGATTGGCGCGGCAGCATTTGATGTGGACGGGGTTATTGTGGGGGTACGGCGGTTGGAAAGTTTAGTGACAACCAATGAGGTGTTTAATTTCAACATTACGATATATTCGTCAGCGGGCAGCATTGATCGAGTAGTGTTATATACGGAAGCTTATTGACTGGATTTATAAGGATATTTACATGGAAAATAAAACAGTCTTAGTAACCGGCGGAACTGATGGGATTGGGAGAGAAACCGCGCTGCAGTTGGCACGCATGGGGGCTCGCGTGCTTGTACACGGCCGTGATAAAGAAAAAGGCATTCAGGTTGTAGATGAGATTAATCGTGATACTTGTGAAGAAAATGTTAGTTTATATATCGCGGATTTTTCATCCCTGGCGGATGTGAAACGTATGGCTGAGGATATTAAGCGGGAACAAACAGAACTGCATGTATTAGTGAACAATGCCGGTAACTTTTACAAAGAACGTATGTTAAGTGCTGATGATATTGAGATGACTATGGCGGTCAACCATTTTGCGCCTTTTTTATTGACATTACTCCTGTTAGATTTGTTGAAAGCTAGTGCGCCAGCCAGAATTGTTAATGTGGCTTCCAGTTCACATAAGTTAATAAAATCTGTAGATTTTGAGAATCTGCAAGGGGAAACCAACTACGATGGGTTTACCGCATACAGTTTATCTAAATTAGGAAACGTACTTTTTACTCAATCACTGGCAGATAAGTTAGCAGGAACAGGCGTAACAGTCAATGCTCTGCACCCAGGCGTGGTGAATACAAAATTACTGCGGAAAAGTTATCATCTGGATGGTATGGGTGTTGATAAAGGTGCGCAGACTTCCGTTTATCTGGCTTCTTCGCCAGCAGTGGAAGGAGTGAGTGGTAAGTACTATAAAAATATGCAGGAATGTCTAGCTTCTGATCTCTCGCAGGGAAAAAATTTACAGGATGCTTTCTGGAAACTGTCTAAAAAGACGGTGACCCAATTTCTGAATTAAATAAAAAAACCCGCTGTAAGGCGGGTTATGGAATTAGATAGCAAGCCCTTTCATTTGGCGGATGACCATAACTACTTTACCCATGATGCGTAAACTAGCGGGGTTTTCCACATAAATCGGATCCATATTGGGGTTGGCTGGCTGTAAGCGGATACCGGATGCTTCTTTATAGAAGTATTTCAATGTAGTTTGATCTTTATCGTCAAGCCATACTGCAACCATTTCGCCGTTCTCAGCTTGCTGAGTGCGTTTCATGATGATAACGTCCCCATCGTTAACCATTGCGTCGATCATGGAATCTCCCTGTACTTCAAGTGCGAACAAGTCTTCCACTTTTTCTTTGGCCGGCAGAAGAGAGCGCGCGATATCGATGCTGCTTTCGGAATCAAAGTACCCCACATCCGATGATGGCATGGGAATAGGTTCACTGGCGACAATGCGCCCCATAACAGGAATTTTAAGCAGGTCGTCAACCGCACTGCCAGCCCGCCGAATACCCTCTGCAATGCGCTCTGCAGTTGATTTTGACGGTGCTAATGGTTTGAGGAGGCGAATGCTGCGTGAGATATGCTGTTCACGGGATATATAGTTCATTTCTTCGAGTTGCTTGAGGTAATAATCCACGAGGGAGGTGGAGCGTACACTGATGCTCTCGCCGATCTCACGGATGGAGGGGGAGTACCCGTTTTTCTCTTGAAAATCGGCAAGAAATTTCAAGATCAATTGATGGCGTTTGCTTAATCCTTCGCTTTTACGTACCATAACTACCTCCTTATAAAAGGCGTATTATCGGACATTTGTACTATACTATACACGAACATACGTTCTGTGTCAAGAAACGATAGTATGGTGTCCAGGATTTACTATACACTTTAAGTATTAAAAATACATCAGGTTGATATTATCAATTAGTGAAAGATAATTAGGGATTGAGAAGGTAAAACAAAGTGAATTCTGGACATAGTGCAAGATGCCGAGCCAAGATATGTATCCACTCCAGAAGCTGATTTGATGAACTAATAATCTAAGAATTCCCGTA
>CAZILY010000110.1:0-5445 GCA_964540175.1 uncultured Pelolinea sp.
CATTATTCTTTTCCGCCTTGTTTGCTTCTCTTGCCTACCTTACGCGACCAGATGCAGGTATGATAATCCTACCAATCATTCTATTCATCCTCTCTTGCAAGACCAGCCAAAGACATCGCCTCTTAAACGGGTTCAAATTTGGGTTTATTTTCCTCATCCTCCCAGTTGCGCATACCGTTTTTCGCTATCAATATTATGGCGAACTACTGCCAAATACATATTTTCTGAAACTAACAGGGTTGCTTACAGTGAATCGATTGAAAGCCGGGCTTATTTTCATATACCCTTTTCTGACATCTATTCTCCCCTTGTTGGTATTTGCTAGTTTAAATACTATTTTAAATTTTACCCGTCGCAAATCAATGCTCTTTGCAACAGTAGTATTATATATTTTTTACCAGGTCTGGGTTGGCGGCGATGCGTGGAGTTACTGGCGCATGGTCACACCAATAGTCCCGTTGATCATCATATTGTTCCTAAATGAGTTCTATACTTTTATCCAGATTCTTATCCAATCGGTACTGACGCCTTTTTGGGATAATTATCTAAACCGGCGCCCTGTCTGGAGAGTTGGCATCCCGGCAATAACAAAAATATCCAAAAAGAGCATCAGTCGCATCCTTATGGTTGTTAGCATCTTATTTGCTTTTCTGATACTACTGGCGGATATCACAGGGTCTGGAAAAGCTGGTCTCGGGAACGCCCAACAGATATTTTTAATCACAGCCATTTTATTTATCCTTTTTTCCTGGCTTATCGGTGTTTCCGATCAAGCGTATTCAATACAAACCCATCACTTCTTCTTTTTTATTGCTACCGCAGCGGTTATGTTATTTGCTAATTCACGCTTCATCCCGCAGATGATTTTCTACGCGCCTCCCTACCAGACAACTTCCAATCGCAGCAACGTCAATGCCGCGATCGCTATAAAAGCGGCAACTAATCCCCAGTCGTCAATAGGTGTGTTCTGGGCAGGAACACTGCCATATTACTCCCACCGCTATGCCGTGGATTTTTTAGGGAAGTCGGATATTTACATTGCGCATCTTCCGCCTCAGACAAACACAACTGTATCAACTCTTCCAGGTCACAATAAATTTGACCTGACTTATTCAATTCTCACACTTCAGCCAGATTATGTGCCTGGTTTTGTTTGGGGTGGCCATGACATCACAACAGAAGCACAACCGCTATATTTACAAGCGGAATATGAAGGAGTAAAAATGTACCTTCTGAAAAATTCACCCAATATAAACTGGAGTATGGTAACCATCAATTCAGATTAATCATTATTCGAAAACTTTCTGCAAAGATCACCCTCATAGTCTCCCGTATATTCCGTCAAGATCTATTCTGCTAGTGGCAGGTCAAGCCGTGTAATCAGCCCTATCAAAAAACTCTTCTTTGTTGGTATTATTATCCCCAAATTTCATTCATGGTAACTTTTGTTTGATCCAAATATTGCAAACCAGGTCATTTGGTTATGACTCTAACCAATCATCACTGAACTGCTTACAATCTCGTTGCGATTGACGTATTTACACGTGCTTATAGTTTGGCATTTCTAACTGAATTTATTATTTTTAGAATACCCCGTAGCTTGCTACGCGGGTTCCACACATTAACAAAATCTGCTCCACGAAGGGGCATAATTCCGTAATACACCGTAGCTTGCTGCGGTGATAGGAATTATGAAGATTTTGCTAATTTATTAAATGATTTAAGTAATATTTATCAGGACAAAACCGAACCAGGTAATTGGTATTAGTTAATAGCTTTTATTCAATGTCCATAAATTCATCAGAATAAATAAAGTTGTTTTCCACGTCAGTTAGAATAAGAAATTGTGCTCTTGGCAATTCATCTTTTTTTGCAAGGATAATTGCATGAGCTCCATTAGGTAAATATTTCCCTTCGCTCAAATCATTAATGCGAATGTACATCAATCTGCTGTCTTCACTCAACACCCTGAATGTCAATCTTGAAAATTCTTGTTCCCCAAAAAAAACGTCATTTTTACGGTCATAGAAACCATACCCTCTACGGAAAAATCGTGGGTGGATTACGTTTCCCTCAACAGCAATTGAAGAATCGTCATTGCAAAATGTCATCGCGCTTTCTTCTATTTTATTAAATTCATCTTTGTTTATCAATTCGCCAAGATTTGAACAAATTTCACTTTTTTCCCTAGTCCGATGGTTTACAGGAAATAATTCTCTAAGAGGGATTAAAGATCCAATAAATAAAAACAGAAGAAGAATGAATATATTCTTTTTAATGTTTAAATCTCCCGAAATTTCCTCTTTGTTTGATAAACCTATATCTTTTAATAAGTTGTTTTGAGGAATCAAATGTAAAAAGCTGGAAATGCCAAAGAATCCTAACAAAAATATCAAATAGATCAACCAGTCAATTGGCATAATGAACCGCCAACCAGAAAAACGAAAAACTGATGAGCTGATGTTAATTAAGATATGGAAAGCAATACAAGAATATCCAATCTTGTAATTAATCTCAAACAATGAAGACAATCCAAATATAATAAATATAGAGTTAAGAATGACCATAACCAAATTCGATAATTTATTATATGAATAAGCTTCAGCCCAAAAATTATCTTGAATAAAAGATAATTCCCGTAATGTTTGCGTGCAGTCAAATCGAATTGGAAAAACAAGAAAAGTGGAAATGATATTTCGAAAGAAGTTATCGACAGCATCATATATATAATCAGATTTGAGAATAAATCGCAGCGAATTAAGAAGCCCTGACTGTCGGATTCCCGAATTTGATGTGCTCAAATCAATATCATCGGGTTTTGTACTTTCCAAACCAGTAAAAACATAGCTTTCTCGAAAAGTGGACATATACTCCGGAGTATCAAACCACAACTCCCCCGAAATGGAGTAGTTTCTAATCAAAACTGGAAATATTGTTAAGCTAAGACAAACCAGAAAAAGGAAACTGAAGACAAGAATAGATTTCCAATTTTTTCTATAGATCACGATAGCCATAACAATAAAAAAAGGCGTAAAGATGAGATATTGAGCTCGGTAAAGAACCAAAGCGCCTAGGATTCCTCCAGCAAGTGTCGCAAAATATTTTCTATTTGGCTTTTTAATCCACTTTATAGTGATTAATACCAGAACTGACAGAATCAATGTGGAAGGAAAATCACTCATTAATAATTTAGAGTTTGAAACATTTGCTATATTTGATGCCTGAATAGTATTCACCTCTCGAAATATCGCAAATAGAGCCATGCCCAACCCAAGAATATCGCCACGAATTTCTTTTCCAATAAAGTATAAGATTCCCGGGAAAAGTGCTAGAATTAACGTTTGTACAATAATAATTTTTTCATAACTCAAACCTCCGACTGAATAAATGAATGCCAAAAATACTGCGTGAAGAGGTTTCGTTATTATGTGCCCATCTATAGCACCTGTTATTATCCGCTGCGCGTTAATGCTGTATCGTTCCGCGTCAGAAAACGGATATGTTTCAAAATTTGGGGGAAGTTTTTCTGGTGCAAAATAATTGTTATCTGGAAGTGGCTGTTTGATCCAAACAAACGATGTAATTAGCCAAAGAAAAATGAAAATCAATGGGATAAGATATTTTAGCAACTTCAATCTCATTCCTTCTTGAAAACATTTGATTTCTCTAAGTCCGTTTTTTGCTAAAACGAGTATGATCATTAATCCGCAAACATATATTATCTGCCACTCAAGAAGTGGTACCCCAAGATCGTTGACAGTAACATCCTTTGTATGCAAACCCAGCCCTGTCATAAAAATAATTATCAAAATGATAATAGCAAGAGAGAAAACGGGCAAAAACTTTTTCATTCTTAATTTTTTATATTTTTTCTCCTTTTTCTCAAAGATCATAGGAAAAATTACAACGAGAGATAAACTCGTTAAAATTAACCAAACGCTTATCGGCAATAGACGTTGGTTGATAAATGGGTTCATCTCATAATTCAATAGGTGATAAAAAAAGAGACCACTCCAGCTAATAATTGAAAGAATTACTGTAAAAGGATAAATAAACCTCCGAGTGTCTTTAAAGTTCATCCATATTATGAGGGTGTTGAAACCGCTTGGGTTCTTCTTCTTCAAGAAAAGGATTGCCGAAGAAAAAACGAGAGAAAACAATGGGATTGAAGTAAGAAGTAGCCGCCTTATTGAAAAACCAAAAAAGATTCCTCCTGTATCCGCGGGGATTAATAACAACCAAATTAAACAAACCAATCCTTCAATGCAAAAAGCCGAAAGAAGAAGCTGTAAACGATCTACGCGAAAAATCTCTTTATTGTTTATATTATTCGATTTTGGCATTTTTTCCATCCTCTTTAGAAAATTATTTACTCCTGAATTAATTCAAAGAAAACAATTTTCGCTTCATGAAAGAATACCATATCTGTTAACAAGAACCCAGGTATTTTTGGATTCAGTTATTAATCTTAATACAACTCATTCATTGTCACTATCGGTTTGGTCAGCAGGATCCAACACCCTGTAATTATCAAACAGTGGCTTTTTATATCCGCAAACAATAAGTGCGATCCAATAAAACTGGACTCTGTGAACCTTTTCTCAGATCCGTATGAAAACACCAGATTATCTAAGCAAGCTTTATAGATATCCTTTGGTAATCCTGCTTACTTAAAAAGTTTCTTTCAGTGTCTGTTTAGAAACTCAAAGATAGTCCCGGCGTAAATAGCTGTGGTTCTGGAAAGACTCTGAATATCCACCCACTCGTTCGGCGCATGCGGATTACCGCCAATTGGCCCAAAACCACACAGCGTTGGTATTCCCGTTCCTATCAGCATATACCCCTCATTACCCGGTCCAGCGCCCCTTATCTCCCAGCGCCACCTATGGATCGCTTCTGTGTAATCCTGAGCAATCAGCGCCAGGGGATGGTCAACCGGTATCGCCGCACCAGGAATATCCACTTTCATAACAATTTCTGTTTCTAATCCGGCTCGTCTCTTCTTCACATTATCGATAATATGGTTCACCTTCTTTATCACTTCATCCTTTTCTTGCCCGGGCAGAAGCCGGATATCCACCATTGCACTGGCTTTGTTTGGCACTATACTGGCATAATCTCCACCACTAATAATCGTTCCTGGCGTGATTGTGAATCCTAAATGCTCAAACCCTGGATATAATAAAGTGGCTATTTTCATCCTCTCCAATTCAACCAGGATTTCCGCTAACCCAGTAACAGCATTTTCCCCTTTATCGCGATTATGCCAGGTCGCAAGACCAGCATGCACAGATTCGCCATAAGTTATCACCTCCAACCGCAGGAGACCACGATGTCCAATGCAGGCAATATCCACTGGCATACGTATAGATCGCTCCTTTAGCATTCAAATACCCTTTATCCAGAAGATAGCGCACACCTAATGGACTGCATGCGCCCGACTCC
>CAZILY010000111.1:0-2661 GCA_964540175.1 uncultured Pelolinea sp.
CAGGCAGATAGAGAACCCTACGCGTTCGCCTGGCTGGTTGGTCGATTAAACTGAGTGTTATACAATCGGGCGTAAACCCCATTCTGTTTCAATAATTCCCCATGCACTCCTTTTTCAACAATCTCCCCCCGGTTCAAGACCAGTATTTGATCAGCAGCCAGGATGGTACTCAGCCGATGGGCAATCAAGATGCTTGTACGGCCAGCCATCACACGTTTAAGCGCTTCCTGAATAAGTACTTCTGATTCGCTATCCAGGCTGCTGGTAGCTTCATCTAAGATCAATATACGCGGATCTTTAAGGATAACCCTTGCCAGTGCGACACGTTGCTTTTCGCCGCCGCTCAAGCGATATCCGCGTTCTCCAACGATCGTATTGTATTTATCCGGCAGTCGGGAAATGAACTCATGGATGTTCGCCGCTTTGGCTGCCTCTTCAATCTCCGACTGGGTCGCCCCGGGATTAGCGTACAACAGATTAGTATAAATCGTATCGTGAAACAGATTGGTTTCTTGTGTAACCATACCAATTTGTGCAATGAGTGATTTAAGCGTTACGTCACGTAAGTCAGTCCCGTCAACCAATATCCGCCCTTTATTAGGATCATACAACCGCGGTATCAGATAAGTCAGGGTTGTTTTCCCCGCCCCACTGGGGCCGACCAGCGCGGTCAACTGGCCAGGTTGGATAACAAAGTTGATATCACGTAAAGCTGTTTCTCTGGCCTGATTGCGCTCCTCGTTCTGTTCTTCCAATACAGGTGTTTTTTCTCCTGAAAGAACGGCGCTAACATCACTCATCTTTCCAAAACGGCGAACATCGTTCAGTAGATATCTGGAACTGTCATCATATTTAAAGCCCACATGCTCAAACCGGATTTCCCCTTTTATATTGGAAAGCGTATCCGCACCCGGCTTTTCATTAATCTCAACCGGCAAATCAATCACTTCGAATACCCGCTCAAAACTGACTACTGAAGTACTGATTTCGATCGGCGCGTTAGCTAAATTTTGTAGGGATCGATACAGCATTCCAAGAAAGGATCCAAACGCAACGATGGTGCCAATAGTGAAATTTCCCAAGATCACCTGAAGTCCCCCAAAACCATATACCAACGCAGACCCAACAGCGCTGAGCAGTCCGATAATAACAAAAAATATTGAGCCATATACCGCACGTTTGACACCCAGGTCCCTCACTTTCGATGCATACTGTTTGAACCGCTCCGTTTCCGTTTTTTGTTGTCCAAATAGTTTTACCAGCAGCACTCCGCCTATATTGAGCGTTTCATTCATCATCGCGTTCATGCGGGCGTTCGCGTCCATCTGCTGGCGGGCAGTATCGCGCAGCCGTCCACCCAGAGAGCGCGCAGCAATAATGAACAATGGCAGAATGGCAATGCTGATCAGCGTTAATTGCCATTCGATCGTCACCATCACACTGAAAACAGCCCCTGCCTGAATCATATCGGTGAAGATATTAACAATGGTGTTGCTGACAGCGTTCTGCGCACCGATGACATCGTTATTTAATCGGCTCATCAATTCGCCAACCTTTGTGTGGGTGAAAAATCGCAGAGACAACTGCTGCAGTTTTTCATAAAGCGCACAGCGCAGATCAAAGATCACCCCTTCTCCCACGCCCGTATTCAGACGGCGCTGCACCACACTAATTGTCCCTTTTAAAGCCGGTAACGCAAGCAGGCCTAAAGAAAGCATAACCAGTCTCTGAGTATCTTTTGTCGGAATGGTGACATCAATCAGATCGCGAAGGATAAGCGGTGACAAAAGAGAAAGCCCAGAATTGGCCAGAATTAGTAATAACATTCCAATGAGATGCCAGCGATACGCACTTGAATACCCTAAAACCCGCTTAAGTAAATTCCAGGACAAACTGGGTTTCTCATCACCAGATCGAATATAACTTCGCCAACCGCTTCTGTGCATTATCTAATCCTTATCCTCTTACTCACCGCATATAATTATATGTCGTACCACAACACCCCCTGCGATCCGCGTCCGATGCGGTAACAATCACTAATAATCTTATCTCATGAATTTTTTCAAGATAAAAAACCGGAAATCACGGCTCGCAGCGTCATCAAAGTACATACGAGACAAAGAGAAAGAACGCGGCAATTTTCTTCTCTTGTGTAGAGGTGTAAAGTCTTTAGTTCTTATGTAAGGTCTTTCTTGCCAAGTCTCACAAAATCAATCGCACTCATAGGGCGCAAAAGAAATCATCCCTGCCGCGCGTGTATGCCCGCTTAAAATATTCTTTTCCAAAGAAGAACCTCTGTTTCTCTTCCGGCGCAAACAGAATGGGTGAACCACTCGCTTGTGTACGATGGCAGCGGATTGCCGTGCGTTTTTGCTTCCACACCGGCATCACGTCCACGGTCAGCGAAATCTCTTCATCTGGTATCGCATGCAGTTCGGTCAAATTAAGCACGCTTGCCACAGATTGCGGTACAGCCAAATGATACAAAGCGTCTGGAGCTTCCGCGTCCTTTGCCATTTTCTCAAACACCTGTGAAGTCCAGCGGCTCACAGCTTTATGATCAGGATGCCCGGAAAGGCCATCTGCAGGCCAGGTAAGTAATACCTGAGGACGAAGTTCCCGTGCAACTGCTGTGATTCTGGCAACCGCCTCTTCCTCATC
>CAZILY010000111.1:2761-5419 GCA_964540175.1 uncultured Pelolinea sp.
ACAGGCGGTCGATCAGGTAGGAGTGTCAATCTTTACAACACCTGCACACCCAACACACGCATCGAAATATCAGCCGAGATAAGGCGCTTGGTTTCCGCCAACACGATAACCATAGACCCAGCGCGAAGAGCGTACTGCTCGTCCTCTACTATCAGCTCCCCCTCTCCCTCGATAACATAATACAACACATCAACGGGCATCTTGCATAATGGCGATTTTTGGCCGCCATTTAAGTTTAATAATAATGTGCGCAGTTTATCAGTTTCAAGAAGCGGCGTATGAAGTGCCTCGCTAGCTGAAAAATCTGTCAAACTATGGGTTTCAATGAACTTTGTACCTGATTTGTTTTCTGTCTTACTCATATTGTTTGGTCTCTTTCCATTATGTACAAATAAGTACAAATTGTTTCTGATAATAGTTATTAAAATATTATTTTTATCATCCAATCTTAAGCCGCGTTTAAGCGCCATCAAAGATAAGATAAAGAACAGATTATAAACCCTGCCAATACAAACAAATAAAATTAACCTGCGGATTACCCGGGAAAATTTCTTTCCAATTATTCGAGATGCGGAATTTGATATATAATAGTGAAAATTATAATAGAGGTGTGTGACTTGAATATACCAGAAAAAGTAAAAAAGTTGTTTAATAAGCAAGAAGTAATCTCCTTTGGAACAGCAGATGTTAACAATATCCCAAATGTCGTTGCGGTGTTCTGGAAAAAAATAATAAATGATAAAACCATTCTTTTAATTGATAATTACATGAATCAAACAAAGAAAAATATTGAGCAAAACAGCAAAGTGTGCCTTTCGTTTTGGGATCGAAAAACCGGGGAGGGATACAAAATAAAAGGGGATGCCTTCTATCACATATCTGGCCAAGTATTTGATCAAGGCAAAGAGTTTATTCAAGAACAAAGACCTGAAAAAAACCCAAAAGGGGTTGTTGAAGTCAAGGTAAAAGACATTTATCTAATTACTCCTGGTTCTGATGCAGGGGCCAAAATTTAAACCAAATAGTATCTGCTCTTTATCTCAACAGCTAAACTGGTCAGAAATTTTCCGGTTCTATCGTGTTCCTATCTTCTGGATATTTCTTATAACGAAAAAACTCCTACTTGATACAATTTACATATACCCATTCTGTTCTACGAAAGCACTGCATCATCCTAATGCTGTCGCTTACGTACTTAAAAGTAATTATTCTATAATAAAGATCGCGTACAGAACACCTTATTTGGTAGCAAAATTATCGTTAGATAGGATAGTTTATGGAAATACTTGTGGTTATTCCAACCGAAAGAGAATTCGATCTTTTCTTAGCTAGTTGCAAAACGCATGCTTTACAAGTAGAAAGCCTGACCATTGGCAAGCTGCCAGTGGTGCAAATTCCTAATTTAGGTATTACATTGGCACATGGCGGACTTGGAAAGGCTCAGTTTGCAGTCCAAACTCAACACTTGCTGGATGCTTATCCTGGCTGGAGTCTTGTTATTTGCCTTGGAACAGCAGGAGCACTGATTAAGGGTTTGTCTGTCGGAGATATTATTGTTGCGACAGAAACTGTGGAGCACGATTTTCATGATAAGTCTGGCAAATCGCTTCTTCCGAGGTTTAGTGGTGCAGAAACAATTTTATCAGAATTGCTATCTTTAACATCCGATAACAACTCATTTCAAATTCACTTTGCCACTGTTGCCAGCGGGGATGAAGATGTGATGGATATTGATAGAAGAAAAGCGGTTTTTAACCTGACTGGTGCATTTGCCGTTGCCTGGGAAGGTGCTGGTGGAGCAAGAGCTTGTCAATTTAGCAATATTCCATTTGTTGAAATTCGTGGAATAACTGATTTTGCTGACAATAATGCGGTCTCAGATTTTGAAACGAATATGGAAATTGCGATGAATAATATCACGGTTTTTATCATATCCTGGTTGAAGAAACGTCACGAACAACTTCTGAGGTGATCCAAAACCCCGTTAACCAAAATTGTCTTCGTCTATCATTGTTTTTGCTGTACTTTATTACTTTTATAATAATGGGTGGTTTATAAACTATTCATATAACCTAATCAAGGATAAGACTCAAAACAGAAAGGCATTAAATGCGATTTGCACATACAAATATAGCGGCAAGGGATTGGAAACGTTTATCAGATTTTTACATCAAGGTCTTCAACTGCAAGGAAAAACTTCCAGAGCGTAATCTTTCAGGAGATTGGTTAGATCAAGCAACCGGTCTAACAAACGCCAGGTTGGCCGGCATTCATTTATTGCTGCCGGGTCACGGGGCCAGCGGTCCCACTTTGGAAATTTTCACATATAAAGATGGATGTGAACGTAAACTCATAATGGCAAATTGTACAGGTTACACTCATATTGCATTTGAAGTGGATGATGTTGAAACCACATTAAAAAATGCATTAAACAACGGAGCTAAATTATTAGGAAAAGTTACGGAAAAGAAAATTGAAAATGTGGGTGCCTTGAAATTCGTATATTTTCGAGATCCGGAAGGGAATATTATTGAAATTCAATCGTGGGATAAATAAGTTTATCTTACAAGAATGTGAGAAAAACCATCGATATGGCGTAGTTTTAGAAAAGTCACCGAGCAGCCCGCGCCATCATTGGGCAGTAAATAATGAAAAGCA
>CAZILY010000112.1:0-5402 GCA_964540175.1 uncultured Pelolinea sp.
CGTATCTCACGAATTGCAGCACCAACATTTTCCGCCGTTAAACCGCCAGCCATAATGACAGGGATATCAACAGATTCAACTATCCGCCGGCTAATATTCCAATCATGAGTAAAACCTGTCGCGCCAACGCCAGGAAAACCTGACCTTTTGGTATCCAGCAACAGCAAATCACTCACCGCGGCGAATTGTTGAGAAAGCAGAATGCTTCTTTCGTCCCCAACAGAAATGGCCTTCATCAAACGAATATTCGCATCCAGGCGAGAGCGCAAATCCCGCATCGCTTCAACACTCACACAATCCACATCTGTGGAAATGTGGACAATATCCGGTTTCACTTCAGATGCCATACGTAAGATCTCTTCAACGTCTTCCGACATAGTTATAGCAATTGATGTGGCTCTTTGCGGTAGTGAAACAACAATCTCCCGCGCTTCACTAAAGCTTAATTCGCCATGGACAATACCATATCGGCCAGCCACGAACCCTATATTATTCACGCCAAGTTCTACTGCTGCAACCGCAGTTTCCGCATCTGTGAAAGCATAAATTTGTATAATCATCTATCGTGCTTTTTATATCCTTCCTGAAATTACAAAATAATAATCCTCACATTGACGCAAAGACCCTTGACAACTTTACTCACCAAGATAGTCAAGAAGTACAGAATAAATGTCCTGAACTTTTGTTAAAACAAATCGTTTGGCTGGATGCCTGGCCTGAATTTAATCAGATCATGATTGGTTATTATTAACTTTCGCCAGTTCTCGCTCTTGGAAACGCCTTGTTTGCTCGACAATCTGCGCCTTTCTGAGAATCCCTGATTTTACAGTCGATTTCCCAAACTCTCTCCATTCTAATATGCCCCTTTTTTCTTCTTAGAAGAATACACATACAGAGCGGTCAGAGTGGCAATATATGGAACCATTGAGGTAAATTGTGAAGGTAAAAATTGTTGTAAGAGCAGTCCAAACCCATCGGAAAATCCAAATACCAAAGAGATCAACGCAATTCCCCATGGATTTCCATTCACTAAAATTATCGCCGCCAATGATATCCACCCTTTTCCCGCTGACATATTTTTTGAAAAGAGGGTGACATAGCCTAACGAAATGAATGACCCTGCCAAACCACATAATACACCACTCAATATCACAGATATGGCTCGAATTTGATCGGACTGAACACCACTCGCATCCAAACATTCTTCATTGTAACCAGCTGCTCGTAGCCGCAAACCAAAACGGGTTCTAAAAATCAGGTAGCTAGACAGAATAGTTGCTAACAACGCTATGTATACAAGCAAGTTATGTCCGCTGATAATTTGCCCTACAAATGGGATATCTTCAATAAAAGGTATATTAATTCTTGGGACAGGTACAATGGATGGGTTTGCAAACGCCCCTTTTACACCAAATATCTGGCGGAGCATAAATGTTGTTGCTCCCAAAGCAAATAAATTTAAGGCAATACCTGTTACAAATTCATCGGTTTTCAGTTTTATTGAAAAAATTATATACACTGCTGCTATCAACACCGTGCTTACAATTGAGAACAATATTCCTACCAACCATGATTGGAAAAAATAAGACCCGATTACCGCAAAAAATGCTCCCCACAGCATCATTCCTTCCATTGCGATGTTAAATATACCTGCATAGTAAGTCAAAGTTCCGCCAAGCGCCGCCAGTAAAATTGGCGTTGCCCCATTGATCATGCCATTAAAGAGACCAATAAATATATTCATTCGAGACCTTCTTTCGCCTTACGCTGCACTGCTAGTTTATTCCTGAGAATATCAAAATAACCTCTACCTGCCACAACGATAAGTACAATCACAGCCTGAAGTACCATGATGAATTCGCTGGGTACATTGGTGATTAATTCCATCCCTAAAGCTCCGGTTTGTAAAACTGCAAAAAACAATCCATATAATAGCGTGGCAACAATCCCATTATTTGCCACCATGGCAACCATAATCCCATCCCATGCATAATTGGCGCCTAGCCCTTTTAGAAATCGATGTGGACCTGACATGACTACAAGGCCACCGGCTAATCCGGCAAGAGCGCCAGTTAGAAGCATCACAACCATATAGTTCTTGTTTATCTTACAGCCACCCAAACGAGCAAAGAGGCTGTTTTGGCCTGAAATGCGCCATTCATATCCCGCAATCGTTTTACGAGATATGAACCAAACAATAATGAAAACTATAACCAGAATAATAATATTTGTATTGAAATCTCCAAATTCAGGCATCCAACCTTTTTGATTAATTACCGGGGTCATTGGAGAATATGCTCCCTGATCAAAAAAAGGATGTGAAATTGCCCAATATGTGAAATAATCAGCAATCATATTTAACATCAATGTGGTAATAAATTCATCCATATTGAACCACCGGCGCATTAATGCGGCTAATCCTGACCACAAGGCGCCGCCAATTAAAGCTAATAGGATTAGCGTTGGAATCATCACTATTGGGGGAAAGTCTAAATATAAACCCCCAACAGTTGCAAATAACGCTCCAATTAAAAACTGGCCGGGTTGACCTAGATTGACAGGACCGGATGCGAATGCGATAGAAGCAGATAAACCGGTAAGGATTAACGGAACAGAATTATTTAAGGTTATAGTTAAAGAATAGAAAGATCCTAAAGAATAATTGAATAGTTCAAGATATGTCTCAACCGGATTATATCCTTGGGCTAGCATGATAATTGCGCCTAAAAGAAGCGCTATAAAAATTCCAATAAGGCTATTAATGGATTTGCTTTTCATTTGTTTTTCCCTCAAGCATAAGATAACCAATTTCATCAATTGAAGTGGTATGAATGGGAAGATTCGCGATTATCTTTCCTCGGAATATAACCAATATTCGATCTACAATTCGAAATAACTCATCTAAATCTGATGATATTAATAAAATAGCTCTGTTTTGGTTCCGCATTTCAAGGATTCGCGCATGCACATACTCAATTGAGCCAACATCTAACCCGCGTGTTGGCTGGTCGAGTAGAACAAATTCAGATTTTAAGGAGAGCTCCCTCCCTAAAATTGCTTTCTGCTGATTCCCCCCAGAAAGAGATTTAAAGGGTATCTCCCCCGACTCCATGCTCACTGAAAATCGATCGCGAATCTCTTCTGTGAACTTAGAGACCTCTTTATTATTTAATACCATTCCATTCCATTGGTGAAAGCGAGAATCCAGTATATGATGCGTCATGATTATATTTTCAGCAACAGAAGTTGTGGCTGAAGAACCCATGCTTTTCCGGTCCTGTGATACATAAGAAAGCATTTTTCGCCGATCGAGGATATTCATATAAGTAATATCTTTTCCACCAATGAAAATTTTGCCTTCTTGCGGCTGAATCAATCCCATGATCGTATTCACCAATTCAAACTGGCCATTTCCTTCTATCCCCGCGATTCCTACAATCTCACCAGAGGATACATTGAAATTGATATCCTGAAGCCGAACGATATTATCTTTATCTTTATAAGAGAGTTGACTAACTTTGAATGCTTCAGTACCCTTTTCTTTCTTTTTTCTGATAGATGAAAAAAGAACCTCTCTGCCAACCATCATTTTTGCCAATACTTCTTTACTGGTCCCTTTGCTATCAACAGTTCCTATATATCTTCCTCTCCTTAAAACCGTGACGCGATCACTGAGAGTTAACACTTCATCAAGATGATGCGAAATAAATATGATAGTGCGTCCGTTGTTGCGCAGTCGCCTCAATTCGTTGAAGAGCTGGGGGATTTCTTGGGGTGTAAGTACCGCTGTGGGTTCATCCATGATCAGTACAGAAACATTTCGATAAAGGAGTTTAACAATCTCCACTTTCTGCTGAGCTGCAACAGATATATTCTCAACCAACTCTGTCGGAGTGAGATTAAAACCAAATTCATCAATTTTGCTTTGCACAGATCTAATCGCTTTTTCCTGATCGATTTTTCCAAAACTCTTCACAGGTTCAAGCCCAAGCACCACATTTTCCCAAATAGAATATTCCGGAATAAGAAGAATCTCCTGGTGGACCATGCCAATCCCATTCGCAATTGCGTCTTTAGTAGAAGAAAATTGAATTAGTTGGCCTTTATAATAAATCTGCCCGGCATTCTTATTTTCCATTGCATACAGAATTTTCATCAATGTGGATTTTCCAGCTCCATTTTCCCCAACGATTGCGTGAATTTCGCCTTCTCTGAAGTCCACAGATACATTATTTAATGCGACAACATCAGGAGGAAAAACCTTTACAATATTCTGCATTTCAATAAATTTATTTGTATCAGGTTGATTCAAATTCCACCTCCTAATTAAAAGAAGCGTGAGAAAAAAGCTTCTTTAAAGCTTTCTCTCATGCTTCTTCAACATTAATGGTTATAAATAATTATGGTTGGTAAATCTCCACAACCAAATCACCACTTATAATCTGAGTGCGCAGTTCATCAACTTTGTCGATGATACTTTGCGGCAACACCATTTCTTTAGCGTCAAACACTACATCAACGGTACCGGATGCCAAACCGTATTCAAGCACTTGGCCGGGTTCATAAGTGCCATCTTTTATTGTAGCAAACACATCTGTGATTGCTTTACCAACATCTTTAATGTCACTGGCAACAACGAAGCCAGGTACAATATCATTCTGATTCGTGTCAACACCAATCGCGTATAACTCTCGTTCACCAGCCGCTTGTAAAACTCCCATGCCTGCTGCTGCAGCAATCTGGAAAACAACATCTGCGCCCATGTCGTACAACTGCAAGGCTGCCTGTTTGCCTTTTGCGGTATCTTCCCAGTCTCCTAAATACTTTCTTTCTACGGTAATCGCCGAATCAACAGATTTTGCGCCATTCTCATAAGCAAAAATGAATGCATCAATAACATGATAAACATCACCGCCGACCGCGCCAATAACTTTATCGTCGTTTATGTTGGAAATACTGGTATCGATGGTAACCATACCTGCCACAACACCTGCTAAGTAAGCACTTTCCTCTTCAATAAAATCTACCGATGTGATTGAGTTCCCTTCATTCTCAACAACAGTATCGATGTTTACAAATATTTTATCGGTGTATTTATCAGCATACTCCATTAACTGGTCTTCAAATCCATAAGAAATCACAAAGATCACGTCAGCATAATCAGCCGCGGCCTTCAAAGCGGGTTCATATTGACCTGCATCCCAATAGGTTTCAATCGTTCTGGTTTCCACACCATATTCTTCAGCAATCTCATCTATACCTAATTGTCCAGAATCATAGAAAGCATTATCTCCTAAAGCTCCATTAATAAGATATACAACTTTCTCTACATCTTTAGATGCAGTAGATGACTGACATCCAGTCAATGACGCTAACGCCATAGAAGCAATCAACACACCAAA
>CAZILY010000113.1:0-5381 GCA_964540175.1 uncultured Pelolinea sp.
GAAAGATACATGAAAAGATCTACGGTCGTGTGTATGATATGCGCCTGCCAGAAGAACGTCAGGTTTTCGAAGAAGCAGGCGGGCATGGTGAGCATGGCTGCACAGAAGTTGTTGCAAAAGCCTCTCAATGGACTATTGATGTATTAAAGGACGAATTAGAACAAAAAAGGAAAAAATAGAGGATGGCCGAATCTCAATTCTTAAAAATAAGCGAAGTGATACGCCCAGAAACTGTTGAGTTGAACCTGAAAGATATTGAAAATAAAGACCAGGCTATTCACTACCTGACGGGATTATTAGATGACGCAGGATTAATTATTGATAAGCAGGCATACATTGATTCCGTCTATGAACGCGAGTCCATGGGGCCAACATATATGGAGAATTTTATCGCAATTCCACATGGAAAATGCGATACGGTCAAACAAGCAGGAATCGCTTTTGGCCGTTCAAAAAATGGATTTGATTATCAAACTTCCTTGGGGGGCGGAACGGTAAAGTTGATCTTTCTCCTGGCAATTCCAAACCGTATGTCAGGTGATGCATATATGGCAGTATTAGCACGGTTGGCACGATTACTGGTTCACGAAGAATTTAGGAATGGTTTATATGCAGCGGAAACTTATGAAGATGTGATGATGGCTATTGTTAATGGTGAACATTTATTGGAAGACTTATCAGAAAGTAAATCATAAAAACCGGAGGTGAAATTTGAAGATAGTAGCTATTTCTGCTTGTGCAGCGGGGATTGCGCACACCTATATGTCTGCCGAGGCGCTAACAAAGAGTGCGCGGGAGGCAGGAGATGAAATCAAAATTGAAATTCAAGGTTCCATGGGAATAGAAAATAGACTCACACAGGAAGAAATCGATGAAGCTGATTTAGTAATATTTGCTGTAAATATTACTGTAGAAAACAGGGGCCGCTTCACTGAAAAAGAACCGGTCATAATCGATCCCGGTAAATTCATAGCCAATGGTGCCAAAGCTTTGCAAAAAGCAAAAGACATGGCAAAAAAATAAATCAATCTTTCTGTTGATGAAATATAAAGTAAAGGAGGCTATTTGAAGAAACAAGAATAGATATCATAACAACTGATTATATTAGAAAAAGGAGATTAAAATGAAAGGTAAAGATATTCAACGACATCTGCTTACAGGTGTCTCATATTTTATTCCGTTTGTTGTTGCGGGTGGAATTCTGATCGCTTTAGGGTTCCTCTTTGGCGGAATTTATGTATACGAAGACAGCAATTTTGCTGCTCAACTATTTTTTATCGGAAAAGATGCTTTTGGTGTTATGGTTGGCGTATTAGCTGCCTATATCGCTTATTCTATTACCGATCGGCCTGGAATCGCCCCTGGTTTCGTGGGCGGCATGGTCGCAAATCGCATTGGTGCTGGTTTCTTGGGTGGCATCCTGGCTGGACTTATCGCGGGCTATCTTGTTGACGCGATCAAGGGAATCAAACTTTCCGCAGCACTTCGTTCCTTGAATGCTGTTCTGTTTGTTCCGCTGTTTGGCACAGCGATTGTTGGCCTGTTGATGTATTATGTAGTTGGACCTCCGGCAATCTGGCTAAACAGCACGTTCACTACACTCTTAAACAACCTTGGGACAACAAGCTCCATATTGTTGGGCATTGTTCTTGGTGCAATGATGGCGTTTGATATGGGCGGTCCAGTGAACAAAGCGGCCTATTTCTTTGCCGGCGCAGCAGGTGAGGCAGGTAACTGGGCGCCGATGGCAGCGGTTATGGTAGGCGGCATGGTTCCACCATTGGCCGTGGGTTTTGCGATGCTGGCTGCGAAAAACAAATTCACTGAAGAAGAACATGGTGGATTGGCGGGGTGCTTTATTGGGGCGGCAACTTTCATTACTGAATTTGCTATCCCGTATGCTGCTGCTGATCCAATTCGCGTGATCCCCTCCATAATGGTGGGTTCCGCAGTAGGAGCTGTTGTCAGCTTCCTTCTTGGGGTAACTCTTCAAGCACCACACGGTGGTTTATTCGTTTTTGCTTTATCTAATAAACCATTAATGTGGATACTATCCATCATTGTAGGTGGTGTGGCGGGAGCAGCGATGTTGGTGTTGCTCAAACCTGAGATCAAGAAAGAAAAATAATAATTAATAAAAATAGAAGTGCGATTTAACAAACCGCACTTCTATACTGATCAAACATCATGTTTGAAAAATAATAATATAAATAAGAGGAATTATTAAACGGTAAATGTGAAAAACTGGTAATGATTGAGGATATCTATGGTTGCTAACCTGTTTCGCGAGGAACGCCTGCGCTTGATCATGGAAATGATCCATGAAGAGAGGAAAGTCTTTGTTAAAGATCTTGCAGAAAAGTTTGAAAAGAGTTCGTCATCAATTCGACTTGATCTTGCAGAGTTGGAATCTCGCGGATTAATAAACCGCACACATGGCGGCGCAATAATTAAAACCATGGGCAACGATTATGTCATAAGAAAGAATTTGATACACCTGCGAGATGAAACTAACAAAGCCAAAAAAAATCGCATTGGCAAAGCTGTACTTGATCTGATCAGTGATGGAGATTCCATCATGATTGATGGAGGCAGCACGACGTATTGTGTGGGAAAATATCTAAAAGAAAAGCACGGCTTGACCATTATTACCTCGTCCTACCATATGCTGCCGATCCTTTTGGAAATCCAAGACGCTGAGATTTTTCTTGCCGGGGGGCTTATCTATCGTGAATACGAAGAATTGATTGGAGATATCCCGATAAATTCTATCCAGCGGTTTAACCCAGACTGTGTGATTATGGGAATAGATGGAGTGTCGCTCGATCATTGATTAACAATCGCTGATCCTCATATTGCTCTAATCAAGCGGCAAATGATCAAGGTAAGTAAAAAGGTCATTATTGTTGCGGATTCATCAAAATTTGGAAAAGTCTGCTTGCTGCATATGGCTGACTTCAGCGGTGTACACACAATCGTTTCTGATACGGGTGTTTCTGGAGAGTTCATCCAGGCTATTGAGGAAACTGGAGTTGAATTAATTTTGGTATAGTAAAAATCGACATGATGGGGGAGTATAAAAAATTGAAAAATTATAATAAAAATAACGATCAAAAAGTTTTGTGCCTTTTTGAATACTCATTGAATCGTAAAATATTTCTCGCGAAATGGAGGTAGTGTGAATAGTATTAAACAAATCCCAGAGAAGCGCATCCACCATCCTTATTGGATATATGAATCAGTACAGATGATACCGGATATGCTTACACAATGTTTGGAAGACGGTGTGCAATCGCAAGTTGATGCAGTTGTTAAGCAATTACAGTACAGAAAAATCGACAAGATATTTTTATTAGGAAGGGGTTCTTCATATTTTGCAACATTAAGCCTGCGGTATTTATTTTCAGCACTTGTAGATATTCCTGTAAGCATCAGCGTAACAAATTTATTTGACACGTATCCGCCAAGAAATATCAATAAAAAAACCGCCGTATTTATCCTCTCTACTTCAGGAAAATCGGAAGGAGATAAGCAAGTCATTCAGTTTGCGAAAAGCTACGGTGCATATACTATTGCAGTGACTGATGTTGAAGGAACCACCTTAACCCAGAATGTTGATGACATCATATTAGGGCCTGGAGGGGCAAAAGTGGAACTACCGTCAACACGAACATATTCGAGTGCACTATTCAGAATGACACAATTGATTATTGCTTTAGCAAAAAAGCAAGGCCATGCAGATGAAGCGATAGAATTAGAGAAAGCCTTGATTAAAATCCCTGATCTGCTAAGGGAATTTATACCAAAATATGAGCACGAATCAAGGAAAAACGTTGAATTTTTGAAAGATTGTACTGCCTTTTTTGTGGTTGGATATGGTCCCAATATTGCGACTGCAGATGAAGGGGCTCTTGCTCTTGCCCAATGCGCGGGCGTTTCCAGCAGCAGTTATGAGATGGAGAATTTTATCCACGGACCTATCCAGGCATTAACCAAGGATATGGGAGTGGTCGGAGTGGCTTCTGGTGGTCCCCTTCAGGACCGCATGCTGCGGACGATGATGGCAGCTAAGACAATTGGCGCAAAAACAATGATCATAGCGCCCGAGGGAAGCGAAGTTATGTCTTATGCAGACGTTAAAGTTTTAATTTCGAATAAAATCCCTGATTTACTCAGCCCAATCGTTTATATGGTTCCGCTCTGGCAAACAGCGTATCAATTCGCTTTATTAGGAAAAGGAGGGCATCCAGATCGGTTGATGATGGATAAACCTGAATTTATTAAGGCATTTGAATATCTAATGAAAAAAGACAAATGGGTTAGTTAATTAAATGAGTATTAATATCTGGTGAAAGTTAATATCTCGCTTAGAAAAAAATTAATTTTGTAGCTTTATTAAACAAGATGGCCCAATTTGTTTATTGTTAAAAACAAAAACGATTTGATTAGATATGAAAAAAGAAAATGATTGCGGCTGAGATCTTATAAACAAAAATCATCTATCTGCAAGCGCTAGCGAAGTTGAAAGAAGAAGTTATTAAAAAAGCAGGGAAACTGCTTGTGTAATAATTGAAACCACACTTGTTGGTATATAAAGATTGGGTTGCTAATAACTGCGCGAGAGATTGAGGCAAAAAAGGATAAAATAACAATCAGGATCTATGATTTTTACCGTCACGCTTAATCCAGCATTGGATAAAGAATACACTGTTACTAACCTGAAGATGGATGAGGTTCTTCGAGCCTCGCCTATAAAGATAGATTATGGGGGCAAAGGATTTAATGTCTCGCGCATGCTGGCCTCTCTGGGGACTGAGAACATTGCCCTTGGTTTTTTGGGTGGAGCAATTGGCGAATTGCTGCACGCTGGATTATCTTCAATTGGAATTGAAACTGATTGTGTCTGGATATCCAGTGAAACAAGAACGAATATTAGCATCGTTAGTAATTCGGACGCACACTATATTAAAGTCAACGAACCGGGACCAACTATTTCACAGGATGAAGTCTCTAACTTGATGAAAAAAATTGAATCCTTGATACGACCAGGGGATTGGTGGGTGTTAGCTGGTAGTTTGCCCATGGGTGTTCATCCCGGAATTTACAGACAATTAATCACGATAATCAATGCAGGTGGAGCGAAAACTATACTAGATGCCAGTGGACAACCATTAATGATGGGCTGTCAGGCAAAACCCTTTTTGGTAAAACCAAACATTTACGAAGCTGCTAACCTGACCAGCATGCCGGCTAATACGCCCGAGCAGGTTTTGGAAATAGCATCTTCTATTCATGGCATGGGGGTAGAAAATGTGATCATTTCATCTGGAAGGAAGAAGTCGTTATTAAGTGACGGGGAAGATCGTTGGTTTGGATCGCCG
>CAZILY010000114.1:0-5327 GCA_964540175.1 uncultured Pelolinea sp.
TCCTTATCAGTAAAAGTTTGTTTGCTGTTAATTGTATATCACAGCAATAATTTTATTGTAAAATCGCCAATTTATTAAAGTTTTATAAGAAACTTCGAGCTTAAACCATATAATCTTGACGCTTAAAATTACGCATGGTATCATCAATTACAAACTTATTAGCACTCTAACAATGAGAGTGCTAATTTAATAGAAAATGAAACCACTAACTATACGGCAGAAGAAAATTTTATCCTTGATCATGCACGAGCATATCGCTTCGGCAGATCCTGTCGGGTCTAAAAACCTGGTACAGAAATACAAAATTGGACTTAGTTCTGCGACCGTGCGTAATGAAATGGCCGCACTTACTGAAGCCGGCCTACTGCGCCAACCGCATACGTCTGCCGGGCGTATACCAACCGAAGAGGGATATCGTTATTTCGTAGGCCAGCTGATGAACGAAACATCTCTACCATCAACCATGCGTGCCACCATTAATCACCAATTTTCTCAGATGAGCAGCGATATCCGGCAGTGGATGCGTTTGGCTGCCTCTGTGCTCGCTAATCAAACTAATGCAGCTTCTATCATCACCGCTCCACAGGCAAGCCAGGTGCAGTTCAAGCATTTAGAACTCATCGCTACGCATGGACGGCAGGCACTTGCAATTCTGGTACTTAACGGCGGGCAGATACACCAACAAATTCTTACACTCGAAAAACCGGTCACTCAAGACCAGCTTTCTGTCATTTCTCGTAAATTCAGCCAGCTACTTGCAGAACAAAACACCGTTCAAGTTAGCACTTTTCAAGAACCACTCACCTCCATCGAGACACAAATATTAACGTGGGTTGAAGACGAGTTAGTCCGTTCAAATCAACTGCCGGCCGGTGAAATCATCCTTGACGGGCTTACAAACGTACTGTCTGAACCAGAATTTACTGATTCAGAGGAAGCCCGACGGGCGCTGCGCTTACTGGAAGAACGATCCTTACTGCAGGATCTTTTATCACAAACCATTATGCCCGATACGATAGGCGGGGTGCAAGTATTAATCGGAGGTGAGGGAACATGGGATGATCTAAGCCATTGCTCCGTGATCCTTTCAAAATATGGTTCACCCAGTACAGCTACGGGGACGATAGGCATTTTAGGACCTATGCGTATGTCTTATGGTTATTCCATCTCCCTGATACGCTTTTTATCCGGGCTGCTCAGTGATTTTGTCATTCAACAATGGTAATCAAAGGTAATTAATAAATATGAAAAAAAGAGAAAAAAAAGAACAACCAAAAAATTCCGAAGAGGTAATTAATAACAATCTTCCTGAAGAAGGTGTTGACGAAGAAGCAGTGGATCAAAGTGCAGCAGATAAAGAAAAAGACAAAGATTCCGATGAAATGGTTACTATCCCGCTATCTGAATATGCTGCCCAATTAGAAGAGGTTGATCACCTGAAACAAAAAGTAGATGAGTTTAGTGACGGTTGGCAGCGGGAACGTGCCGAATTTGCCAACTATCGTAAACGCATGAGCCGCGATCTGGATTCACAGAAGATAAACAATAAGATCGACCTCATTAAAAAATATTTAGCCGTAAAAGATGATCTCGAACGGGCATTAAAGAATATGCCAGCAGCGCTAACCGATGAACCTTGGATTGACGGCATCCATCTCATCAATCAGAAATTATCAAATCTCCTTGATGGGGAAGGCATACAGACAATCCCCGCTGAAGGAGCTGCTTTCGATCCGGAAATCCATGAGGCGATTTCTCATGAAGATAATCCGGAAGTGGAAAGTGGATTTATTATTGAAGTAGTCCAACAAGGCTACACTATCGGCGAACGAGTCGTTCGCCCTTCGCAAGTTAGAGTTGCAAAATAGGAGAAAAAATGGGAAAAATAATTGGTATTGATCTTGGAACAACAAACTCAGTTGTAGCAGTAATGTCGGGTGGTGAGCCCACTGTTATCCCTACTGTGGAAGGAGAGCGCTTATGCCCCTCCGTGGTAGCTATTAATAAGAACGGCGAACGCGTAGTTGGGCGAACAGCCCGAAACCAGGCCATCGTCAACCCGGAGAATACTATTTTCTCCATCAAACGTTTTATGGGGCGCAAATTTGATGATGAAGAAGTGCAGCGCACCCTCGGTCGCGTACCCTACAAAATCACGAAAGCCCCGAATGGCGATGTCCAGGTAGTGCTGGACGGCAAGGAATATTCTCCTCCAGAGATCTCTGCTATGATCCTTGGAAAATTAAAAAAAGATGCTGAATCATATTTGGGCGAAACAATCACTCAGGCAGTCATCACTGTTCCAGCATATTTTAACGATGCACAAAGAAATGCAACTAAAGACGCTGGAAAGATCGCCGGGCTTGAAGTACTACGCATCATCAACGAGCCAACGGCATCGTCCTTAGCATACGGACTCGATAAAAAGAAAAATGAAGTCATCGCAGTTTATGACCTGGGAGGTGGTACTTTTGATGTGTCTGTCCTAGAAGTTGGGGACGGAGTCTTCCAGGTGAAATCCACCAGCGGCGACACCTTCCTCGGTGGTGATGATTACGATATCCGCATCATGGACTATCTAATTGAAGAATTCAAAAAACAGTCTGGGATGGACCTACAGCAAGACCGCCAGGCACTTCAGCGCCTTCGCGAAGCCGCAGAGAAAGCCAAGATCGAACTCTCCACTGTTATGGAAACAGAGATCAACCTTCCATATCTCACTGCCGATGCAAGCGGCCCAAAACATTTGGTCATGAATCTCACCCGCTCCAAATTAGAACAGCTCACTAATGACCTCACCGAAAAAACAATCGGTCCAGTCAAGAATGCGCTAAAAGACGCCGGTTTAAAGCCCGGTGAGATTAATGAAGTCGTTATGGTTGGTGGTATGACCCGTATGCCCGCTATCCAGCAACTTGTCCACCGTGAGTTTAACAAAGAACCACACAAAGGCGTTAATCCCGATGAAGTAGTAGCAGTCGGAGCAGCCATCCAAGCCGGTGTTCTCGGCGGTGATGTTAAGGACATTTTACTGCTTGATGTTACTCCTCTAACCTTATCAATTGAGACACTCGGTTCAGTTGCCACACCGCTCATCGAACGCAACACCACAATCCCCACTCGCAAGAGCCAGGTTTTCTCTACAGCAGGTGACAACCAGAATCAAGTGGAGATCAACGTCCTTCAAGGTGAACGCCCTATGGCCGCTGATAATAAATCGTTGGGTAAATTTACCCTCGATGGCATTCCCCCGGCACCGCGCGGTGTTCCCCAAATTGAGGTGACCTTTGATATTAATGCCAATGGCATCATCAATGTAACCGCGTTGGATAAAGCCACCAGCCGCAGCCAAAAGATCACTATCACCGCTTCCTCCGGCCTCAGTGAAAAAGACATCGAACGTATGAAATCGGAAGCCGAGCAACACGCCGAAGAGGACAATAAACGTAAAGATCTGATTGAAGCCAAGAACTATGCCGATAACGCTGCATACACAGCGGAGAAAACCCTGCGTGAGAATGGTGAAAAAATCGCAGATGACCAGAAGAAAAAGGTGGAAGAACTCGTAACAAAATTGCGAAAAACAGCAGCCGGTGAAGACACCGATGCGATCCGCAAGGAAACCGAAGAACTTGGCCAGCTTATTCAGCAGGTCGGCGCCAGTTTATACCAGCAGGAAGATGCGGGGAAAGCAGCCGATTCAACCAACGGCGAGGCACCCGGCGAGAATCCTGCCAACAGTCCTGATGACGAAGATGTAGTTGACGGTGAATTTAAGAACGTCTGAAAATAGAAAATACCATTGAAAGCATGGGAGGCGCTAGATAATCTGATATAAAAATATGCGCCTCCCTTGATATATATAAAACAATATGCCAAAAAGAGATTACTACGAAATTCTGGGAGTGGCAAAAAACGCCAACCAGGAAAAAATAAAGTCCGCATTCCGCAATTTAGCCCGGAAATATCATCCCGACGTTAACAAAGAACCGGATGCGGAAGAACGTTTTAAAGAGATCAACGAAGCTTTTATGGTCCTTTCTGACGAAGAAAAACGATCGGTTTATGACCGTTTCGGGCATGAAGGGCTGCGCAACGCAGGCGGCATGCCAGATTGGAATACCATTGATCCATTTGAGATCTTTGAACAATTTTTCGGCGGCTTTGGTGGTTTCAGTACCCGCCAGCGTCGCAGCAGACCTCACCGCGGTGAAGACTTATATTATTCCATCACACTCGAATTCGGTGAGACCGCTACCGGCGTTGACCGAAAATTAGAAATCACACGCGATGAAGTATGCGAACGCTGCAGCGGTAATGGGGCGGAACCTGGCACCAGTGCGGAAACATGCAGCACGTGCAAAGGGCGCGGCGAAGTGCGCCAGGTAAGGCAAACCTTTCTCGGCTCAATGGTGCAGGTAGCTACCTGCCCTGATTGCGGAGGTGCAGGGCGCGTCATCACCCATAAATGTTCCTCCTGCAGCGGTCGTGGCTATGAGCGTAAAAAGCTTACCAAAACCATTCCTGTTCCCGCTGGTGTTGACAATGGCACACAGATCCGCTTATCCGGTGAAGGTCAGCCTGGAACAAATGGCGGTCCACGCGGTAATCTGTACATTGAGATCAAAGTCAAACCACATAAATTCTTTCGGCGCCGCAAAGATGATGTTCTGCTTGATCTGAACATCAATATTGCTCAAGCTACCTTGGGAGCTGATGTTAAAGTGCCCACTTTAAACGGCGACGAAAAACTTATCATCCCTTCCGGCACACAACCTGGCAAAGTGTTTAAGCTGCGCAACAAGGGTATTCCTCACCTGCGCCGCAGCGGCAAAGGGGATCAAATGGTCATTATTAATGTGGATATTCCCTCACGCCTTACCAGTAATCAGCGCCAACTTTTTGAACAGTTGGCAAAGACCTTGGGAAGTGAAGTACTTCCGCAGGAACGCAGTTTTCTTGATATTCTCAAGGACGTCCTTGGTGGATAAAGCCAGTTGGCTGGAAATTTCCCTCCAGGTTTCCCCAGAACAGGCAGAAGCTGTCGCTGAAGTGCTGGGGCGCTTCACACAAGAGGGGGTAGTTATCGAACAAATGGCGAAAGAGAACAACCTTTCGCCTGAACCCATCCTGCAAAATTCCGTTAAGGTTTTTGGCTATCTCTTCGCAGATGAAACAGTTGAAAAACAAAAGAAACGTCTGGAAGAGAGTTTATGGCACCTCGGCCAAATTCAGCAACTGCCAGCACCCACATACCGTATTATCCATGATCAAAACTGGATGACGGCATGGAGAAAACAATACCGTCCGCTTAAGGTCGGCAAAAA
>CAZILY010000115.1:0-5320 GCA_964540175.1 uncultured Pelolinea sp.
GATTCTAAAGGTATCCATTTTTGAATGGCTGATCTTACTATTAACCATCCTAATAGTGTTTATTTCGGAATTGTTCAATACGGCCATCGAGTTTACTGTGGATCTATGTAGTACAGAATACAGCAAACAAGCAAAAAGCGCTAAGGATGTAAGCGCTGCAGGAGTATTAGTTACTGCAATTTTTGCGGTAGCAATAGGATTAATGATCTTCCTGCCAAAACTATTAGCACTTTCTTTATCTTATATCTAAATAATTCTTTAAATTATGCCCAACTGCATAAGCCGCTGCTTCAGCACGGTTGCTAACGTCTAATTTAGAAAGAATACTGCTCACATAATTTCTGACAGTTCCTTCTCCCAAAAATAGTGCGCGGGCAATTTCCTTATTTGTTTTTCCCTCAGAAACTAACTTTAACACCATCTTTTCTTGCCGGCTAAGGCTCGAGAATGATGCGGCTTCTTCTTGGTTAATTGCGCGTCGCACCTCTTGAAACACCCTTTGTGTAACTGCAGGATCCAAAGATGCATCCCCACGAGCAACAGCCTCAAGTGATTTGATTAATCCCTGGGAGTTAATTTGCTTTAATACATAACCAGACGCGCCAGATTTAATTGCTGAAAACAGCATTTCGTCTTCCGCGTAAGAAGTAAGCATAATAATCTTGATATCCGGCTTTTTTTTCTTGATCTCCTCGCATGCTTCAATTCCCGATTTACCAGGCAGCCGAATATCCATTAATATGATATCTGGATCAAGTTTATCTACTTGCTGAATTACTTCATTTGCACTGCTCGCCTCAGAAATGACCTCATATTGAGGGTATTGATCTAAAAGGCTTCTTAAACCCAATCTTACAACTTCATGGTCGTCAACAATTATTATTTTTTTTATCAAAACCGCTCCATTTAATGATATTCATCATATATCTAAAATTATTGATACAGGGCAATGGTCAGATCCCATAACTTCTGCGTGGATAATAACATCTTTTGTTAATTTTAGAATATTTTCTGTGACTAAAAAATAATCCAAACGCCAACCAACATTTTTAGCTCTAGCGCCAAATCGATAGGTCCACCATGTATATTTTTCTTTCTCAGGGTAAAGTATTCGATAAGCGTCAAAAAACCCATTATCGAGATATCGATCTATCCATTCTCGTTCTTCGGTAAGAAAACCGGTGTTTTTCATATTTGCTTTATGGTTTTTTAGGTCAATCTCATTATGGGCTGTATTGAAATCTCCAGTAATAATTATTTCTCTGCCTTCTTTGATCAATACTTGGCATAAATTTAATAAATGTTTATAAAATTCCAGTTTATATGGAACTCGGGCCAATTCACGTCCGCCATTTGGGAAATACATATTGAAAAGCTCAAATTCAGGATATGAGAAGTGAATTACTCTGCCTTCAATATCAAACTTGTCGTTATCGAATCCTAATTTTATCTTTTCCGGTTCTTTTGAATACAGATTGGCTACACCACTGTATCCAGGGCGTTCAGCAGGATTACAAATACATTGATACCCGGCATCATGAATTGGTTTTAGATCAATTTGGTCATTCTTGGCCTTAATCTCTTGTAAACATACCACATCGGCATTATTGTCGCAGATCCAATCAAAAACCCCTTTTTTAGTCGCCGCTCTAATACCATTGACGTTCCATGTTGTAATTTTCATATTTTCTCATTATGGTAAACTTATAAGGTTAAATCAATAACCCTTAAAATGAATTATTTCTATCATGACAAAGAAATCAATCAGCCTAATTATAACTTTAATATTCATAATATTAAGTTCAACCGTCGCTTTCGCACAAGAAAACACGGACAATCCCATTTATATCGTTCAACCTGGTGAAAATCTAACCGAAATAGCAAATAAATTCAACGTCTCTGTAAAAGATATTATCTCAATAAATGGCATAATCAATTCAAATTTAATATCAGCTGGAACAAAGTTGATTATTCCCGGATTACAGGGAGTTTCTGGCATATTAATAACTTCTCCAGTTCAAGTTGGAGAAACATTAACCGTGATTTTGAGAAAAAACAAGATTTCACTTGAGAATTTCTTAAAGATTAATAAAATCACGAGTCCCTCTGAAATTTTTGTAGGTACCAATCTTGTCCTCCCAGACATCGATATAACTGATTACTCCAACAATTCTCTTGTAATTTTTGAAGATACTTCCCTGTTTAGTAATTCAGTCACTAATCGATTAAATCGCTGGTATCTTGGGAAATATAATGGTGGTGCTTCCCCCATTAATTTGCCTGGCGAGACATATTACTATTTTTCAGAGGGATCAAGCAACTTCGCATCCCCATTTTCACCATATATCGAAAAGATAGAGCTATCTCCCCTTCCGGTTGTGCAGGGGCATACTGCCGTTATCAAAGTTTTTTCTGAATTGCCAGTGATTCTAACCGGCACATTGAACAATAAAGATTTGCATTTCTTCCCGGATTCGACCGGGCAAATAGTTTATGCCTTAGATGGCATCCATGCTCTAGAAGAACCAGGCCTTGTTCCTCTAATGCTAAAAGGTGTATTTGAAAATGGGGATTCTTTTCAAGTTGAACAGATGGTCTTGCTTTCTTCAGGCGGCTATGTGAACGAAACACTGACAGTCGAATCCACCCTAATCGATGAAGAATTAAATATCGAAGAATCTCTAAAAATCCAAAACCTCTTAGAACCCGTCTCCAATGAAAAATTATGGGAGGATGTTTTCCGCTTCCCGGTGGATGGGTCTCTGAATGATCATACAATTTCTTTCTCATCATATTTTGGCAACCGCCGGTCTTATAATAATGGCCAATATTTCGGGTTTCACGGCGGACTGGATTTTTATATTGTTTTGAATACTTTTAATATTTATGCGCCCGCAGCCGGGACTGTCATTTACGCTGGCCCGATGGATATCAGAGGTTTTACCACTTTCATCGACCATGGGCAGGGAGTTGTGTCCGGTTACGCGCATCAAAATGAAATCTTAGTTGAGGTGGGGCAAATGGTTCAAACTGGACAACTAATCGGTCTGATAGGAAAAACAGGCCGCGTTACAGGTCCGCATTTGCATTGGGATATTTGGGTTAATGGAAACCAGGTAGAACCTTTTGATTGGACAAATACTCAATATCCATAGCTGGATTATAATTATCATAATTTGAAAGGATCAGTAAAAAACACATATGTTTGCATCAAATAAAATAATTGAAGAATATTGGGTAAATCTTTCTGTCAACGAAAAAGATATTGATTTTATTTATAATTTACTTCTTGAAAAAGAAATTCCCTTATCAACTGAAATCTTACTTAAATCGCTGATCAACTATCGGATAAATCAAGAAAAAGAAAATTCAGCAAAACAATTACGCAGTAAAAATAATGTTTACCTGCCTAAAGATGAATATCACGTTGGAGATAAGCTCCAATTTCCTTCCTTGGAGATGGCAGTTGGCGAGGTACTTAACATTCGCGATGGCTATAATCCAGATTTCGAGGATCTTAAAGTCATTGAAGTAAAATTTGATTCTGGAGATTCGAAAGTTTTTGCCAGCAATATTCAGGAACATCCCCTAAATCATATTCTTGATATTCCCGAAGATGATCCCAATTATGATCCTGAATCGGTCTATGGTCACCATAAGAAATATCTCTCTGATTGTCTTGAAACTTCTTTGACTAACAATGAGGACCTTGTGAAAATTGCCGGAAATTGGTTCCCACGCTCACTTCTTATTGACGTTCATGTTGGACACTTGAACCTGGCAGAAGCAATATTAGAGGAAGCAAACGGTGGGCCAATTTCAACCCATTCATTAATGGAGCAAGTCGAACTAAAAGCAAATGCGGATTCAAAACTGCTTGAATTTTCATTTGACCTTGCACTTCAAGATGACAAGCGTTTTGATGAAGTAGGACCCTCTGGAGAAACATTATGGTTCTTGAACGCAATGGAGCCGGATAGCGTTAAAAATGTGCCTGTGTATTTGAAATATAGAGAAAATAATATTGATCATCTTCCCCTTGTTAAGTACCTGGATTTGTTTGAAAAGAGTATTTATGATGAGTTGGAGGAGTGGGATTCGCATGGAGATGAAAACAGCCGGATAATCATCAGCTTGTCCTATCCACACTGGCGTTCAGGCACACTGCCATTATCGAGCACGCTTGAAAAAATGTTTCCAACCGCTTATGAGGCACCAAGAGTTAAATTCACGTTCATAAATGATGCAAATAATGATAAATTCCCTGGCTGGGTAGTGCGCCAGCATAAGTATGTGTACGGTTTAAAAGATTGGTACCAGAAGAATAATCTTATGCCTGGAAGCCTGGTGACTGTTGAAAAAGGGAAAGTCCCTGGAGAAATACTTATTCAATTTGAGAAAAGCCGCCAGAATAAAGAATGGATCAAGACTGTTTTGATTGGCAGCGACCGTGCGATTGTTTTTGCGATGCTGAAGCAGTCAATAGCCGCGAATTTTAATGAACGAATGGCTATTGTGGTAACCGACTCTGATGCTCTTGATGAAATATGGGATAAAAAAATATACCAAAAGGAACCCATTGAAAAAACAGCCTTGCGAATCATGCGGGAGCTATCTAAACTTAACCCTCAGGGTCAAGTACATGCCCAAGAACTATATGCGTCCATAAATGTAGTGCGCCGCTGCCCTCCCAGCTTGGTCCTTCATCATCTCCTGAAAGCTCCTACGATAGAGTACCTTGGAGATCTATATTTCAGATTTATAGATAAGGATAAATAATAATATGCCTGATGCTAACAAGAAATTCAGTATGGTAAAACCTGGCGTCGACACACCATTCCACATTGATTTCGATTGGTGGAAGGAAAGAGATTCAAATTGGCGCATCTTCCTTATTGGTATCCTATGCGAAAAACATCAAGGGTTATTTTCGGATAAGGATGATTCTTTTGTAATTGATGCCGTAGATCCGGAAACTGCTGAAATTCACACTGTGGATGGGGTTTTACACACCCTCATGAATCACTGCGCAAAGAAAGATGATTTTATACCCGATAATTTGCCCATGATCGGGCGTATTTTCCGGATTTTTCTCGCAAATGGAAATGAGCCTTTAACTCCGCAGCAATTATCCGAGTTAGTCAATCGGCCAGCGCGTACGATCCTGGTTACGATTGGCGGACATCAAGTATATAAAGGCATTCGCCCAATCCAGGTCAAAGCAAACTGATCAACTTTCTGCTGGACCTCGGCAAAAATAACAGGTCATATCACCATACCATGCCCTGTAGCGCAATTGGAAAGCGTATCAGGCTTCATA
>CAZILY010000116.1:0-5293 GCA_964540175.1 uncultured Pelolinea sp.
GATATATTTCTTTTTTCAAGAATATTTTCAATTTGTGCCTGGATTTCATTTTGTTCTTTTTCAAACATAAATTTCTACCTTTATAAATAAAAAACGGGAAGATGATTAATCTCCCGTTATTTTAACTCAATCGAATGATTCAGATTACTTATCTAATGAAGCTAATTGTTTCATCAAGCGACTTTTTCTTCTTGCCGCGTTATTCTTATGAATAATGCCCTTTGCTGCCGTGCGATCGAGTTTAGCAATTGCTTTATTAACTTCTTCAACAGCTACATCCTTATCACCAGCAATAATCGCATTGCGTGCATCGCGGACTTGTGTACGTGCACTTCCGCGGAAAACTCGATTATGTATACGGCGTTTTTCATTTTGCCGATTTCTCTTAATTGCAGACTTTATATTTGCCAAAACTTCCTCCGGTATTAATTCTACTCAAGACCTTATATTTTACTAAACAGTCAACAAAATGTCCAGAACAAATTCCCAAGCAGATATGCTTGTTGTTATTTGAATATATTTTCGTTTATTTTTCCTCAAGGGCAACAAGGCCTGGAAGTTGAACCCCTTCAAGCATTTCAAGGGAAGCACCCCCACCAGTTGAAATGTGGCTGATCTTGTCAGCTAAACCAGATTTCTTAATCGCTGATGCGGAATCTCCTCCACCAATAATACTTATCGCTTTACTATTTGCAACACCATTTGCTATTTCAAATGTTCCCTTTGCAAAATTTGGCATTTCAAAAACCCCCATCGGACCATTCCACACAATTGTGCCAGCTTCAGATATAACCTTGTTAAATTTTTCAATCGTCTCAGGTCCGATATCAAGGATTCTCCATCCTTCAGGTACAGGACCTACAGGCATAACCTTGAAATTTGCTCCATTATTAAAATCATCAGCGATGACAACATCAACCGGGAGCCTGAGTTTTGTCCCACCAGATTTCACTAAATCCCTTGCGACTTCTAACGCATCATCCTCAACTAAAGAATCACCGATAGGATACCCCTGTGCTTTGAAAAATGTGTTTGCCATTCCGCCGCCAATTAACACCGTGTCTGCTTTTCCTAACAGGTTCTTAATTACATTTATCTTATCGCTCACTTTGGCACCACCGAGAATTGCGACAAAAGGTTTTACCGGTTTTTCAATTGTTTGGTCTAAATATTCAATTTCCTTTTCCAGTAATAATCCAGCAACAGCTGGAAGATACTCGGATACACCCACATTTGATGCGTGTGCCCGGTGAGCAGTTCCGAAAGCATCGTTCACAAATACATCAGCATAAGATGCGAGTTCCTTTGCCATTTCAGGATCATTCTTCTTTTCCCCATCATGAAATCGGGTATTTTCCAGAACCAAAATTTCCTTTTTCCCCAATTTACCTACGGCATCTTTAGCAACAGGTCCGATACAATCCGCAGCAAAATAAACTTTCTCACTGATTAATGTGTCCAAATATTCCGCGACTGGTTTAAGGCTGAAAGCAGGTTCCGGCCCATTTTTAGGTCTCCCAAGATGGGAGCACAAAATAAGTGATGCTCCCTCATTGAGCAAGTATTTAATGGTCGGCAAAGCAGCCAGGATACGTGTGTCATCAGTTATCTTCCCGTCACTTATAGGCACGTTGAAATCAACCCTCACTAAAACACGTTTACCCTTAACGTCAATATCTCTTACGGTTTTTTTATTAAACATTCTTACCTCTTCATCAAATAACAAAAGACGTAATCTGGATTGATCTATTTATCAGATTACGTCTTTAAATTAACCTTTGAACTAAAGTGTTTTAGCAATCATCGCAGCCAGGTCTGCTGTCCTGCAGGAATAACCCCACTCATTATCATACCAGGTTACAACTTTAGCGAGATTTCCGCCAACCACCATGTTTAATTCAAGATCAACAATCGAAGAACGTGGATCACCTTTGAAGTCCATAGAAACCAATGGTTGGTCAAATTCACCTGTACTGACTCCTAAAATACCTTTTAGATATGTCTCGGATGCCTTGATGAAGGCATCATTCAGCTCTTCTATTGTGATAGATTTTTCAATGCTAACAACCATATCAACAATGGAAACTGTTGGAGTCGGAACACGCAAAGCATAACCATCAAATTTACCCTTCAATTCGGGGATTACCAAAGCAACCGCTTTTGCCGCACCGGTTGTTGTAGGGATAATATTAATAGCTGCAGCACGTGCTCTTCTTAGTTTTGGATGCCCTGAATCCAAGATCATCTGGTCGTTCGTATAAGAGTGAATGGTTGTCATTGCACCACTCTTGATAGTAAACAGATCATTTACAACTTTCGCTGCGGGTGCTAAACAGTTTGTTGTGCAGGATGCATTCGAAAGAACATGATGTTTTGCGGGATCGTATTTATCATCATTCACACCTAACACAATTGTTAGGTCTTCATTCTTCGCCGGGGCGCTGATAATAACTTTCTTGGCGCCGCCTTTTTTTATGTGAACATTCGCACCAGGTTTCCCGTTTGGGTCACCAATCGCATCTCTGAATATTCCGGTAGCTTCAATTACGATCTCAACACCAAGATCTTTCCATGGAAGATCTCCCGGATCTCTCTCAGCAAATACCTTAATTGGCTTTCCATCAACAACAAGTTCATTACCCTTAACTTCAACTGTTCCGTCATAAATGCCATAATTTGAATCATACTTGAATAAATGTGCATTCGTTTTAACATCGAAAAGATCATTAACTGCAACAACTTCTAATTCACTTCCATGTAGTTCATTAATTGCCTTACATACTTGACGTCCAATTCTGCCAAACCCATTAATACCAATTTTTACTGTCATAGCTTACCTCCATTATTTTATTCAATTTTACCACGTAAAAATAACTTAAATATCCTACTTAGCCAAGATCAAAACTGCTGTTATTTACGAGCGGACCCGTTCGCTCATGGTAAAGATCTGTAATAACCTCTGCCAACCTTTTTGGATCATGACGCCAAGGATTTTCAGCATCAGCTATTGACGCAAAATACACAGAATGTTGTTCCTCCAATTGTGGGTCAGAAAGAACAGCTTCAACACCTATTGGCATTTTCAAGTGGGAATCAGAATCACAGAGAATGATATCAATATGAAGATCTTCGATATGTTTCTCAATCGCTTGAATATGGTCGCTCCAAGTATATCCAAGGGTTTCCCCTTCCTGGTTTGCAACATTGCACACAAAGAATTTCAACGCCCTACTTGATCTTATCGCATCCGCTAATCCTGGAACCAACAAATTAGGGATCACACTTGTATATAGGCTTCCAGGTCCAATAATAATTAAATCTGCATTTAATATTGCCTGCACAGCTGGCGGAAAAGGAAGTGGGTTACTGGGTTCAAGCCAAACGTGTTCTATCTTTCCATCAATTTTTGGGATTGTGCTTTCTCCAACCACATTTATTTCTCTGCCCTCATCTGGCAAATTGATTTCCGCAACCAATTTGACATCATGAAGAGTTGCGGGAAGCACACGTCCCTTAACAGCCAGAACACGCCCGGATTCAGCTACTGCTTCTTCAAAACTCCCCGTAATATCAGCGAGGGCGCTGATAAAAAGATTTCCAAGTGAATGGCCATTAACTCCTGCTCTTTCACCAAATCTATACTGAAACACATGCGACAACATCTCCTCGTCATCTGCTAAAGCAGTTAGGCAATTCCGAATATCACCGGGTGGAAGGATGCCCAAATTCTTGCGTAATTCTCCTGAAGAGCCGCCATCATCCGTAACTGTCACGATCGCTGTTAAATTGTGTGAGTGCTTCTTAAGTCCTCTAAGTAGTGAAGATAATCCTGTCCCTCCTCCAAGCGCAACGATTCTTGGACCTTTTTGCCGTTTCCGGTAAGTGGAAAGAGTATCCAACAATGGTTGACCAGGTTTTAAAAAGGGTTTCAAGACTGATCTGTTTAGCTCTATTAATCCAATAAACAAAATTACAATACCAACTACACCATAGATCATTGCCCGCAGCCATCTCGGATAGTTGGTAAAGGATATCGCCATTAAAGCTTCTCGAACCCACCCTACAGATGTGTCTCTATAAATATCCAACGCAAAGAATGCCAAACCCAAAGCAATTAAAGTGGTTCCTAATAAAACGACTACCAGCCACCTTTTAATGCCAATCCCTGGAGTTAACCATCTGCGAATTTGGGATAGATTATTCTTTAATCTATCTTTTAAGTATGTGTTTTTTCTGGACATGCAAAAAAGATGATAGCAGTCTTTCTTTTAATAGTCAACCAGCTGCAAGACACGCTATAATAATTCTATGGATATTTCATTTGCTGTCGACGTTGTTCATCCAAACAGTATAAGTATTTTTATCCTGTTGTTGATATCCAACGCAGGATTAATTAAATCCAAGAAACATTTTTGTGATACCCTGTCGTAAATATAAAATATTTTGAGAAAATATTAATAAATTACATATTTTTATTTGATATAAAAAGAGAATGCTACCAGACCTTAGAGTAAGACAACGCGATTATTTATTAGAAATCTCAAGGGCGCTCACACAAGAGCTCGATTTAGACGCACTCTTAGAGCGCATACTTAAGATTTCAATTGAAATGTTATCTGGACAAGCTGGCTTAATTCTCCTTCGAGGAGAACACGGCGGGTGGCAATTGCAAGTATCTGAAGGAATCTCGCCAGCTTTTATAAAAGAATTAACACCAATTCTTAAAGAAATACCGGACAGTGAAAATCCCGAGCAATTCGAAATACCAGAAGTCAATCGAATATTAAGGAAGTTCACATTTGACACAACGCTTGGTCTATTAAGCGGCGTTGGACTGCCGTTGGTTACTCAAAAAAGAGTGGTCGGTTTAATTTTTATATTCCGCGGGTATCCAGGAATGTTCTCTGTAAATGACAAAAACATTCTTAGTAGTTTTGCAAACCAGGCAGCCATTGCTGTGAGAAATGCCCAGCTTTATACAACTGTTTCCGCAAATAAACAGCGCTTGGATGCAATTCTTGATAGTGCCGCCGATGGGATATTACTCATCAGTGCAAATCAAGTGATAGAAAGATGCAACACTGCTTTTTCACGGATGATTGGCGCCCCCGCCGAGGAAATTCAAGGGAAAATACATGGGGATGTTCTCCAATTTGAAAAACTTACACGGGAATTAATTTTAGAAGACGCAATCGCAGGCGGTTGGCCACTAACCCCACATGCGCAATTATACGTAGAGGGTGATCTAAAAAGAAAAGACTCACCTTCGCTTCCAGTAGGGATCACATACGCG
>CAZILY010000117.1:0-5235 GCA_964540175.1 uncultured Pelolinea sp.
CGCGCGTATTTGGTTTCTGCGGCGCAAAAGCACACCCGCGAATACTGTTCCTCCTAATCCGAGAATGGCAAATAAAATCCAACCGCCGCGGTTAAAGAATTCGAGAAAAGCGGTCAGCCAGGCAGGGTAGAGAGATTCCACAATCACCATCACAGATCGCGGCGTGCTGAGGCTGCGGAAGCCGAGGATATCTTCCACTTCCACTGAAACCAGATGTTCTCCGCTGAAGGTGTAATCTTCCAGCGGCCAACCGAAGAAATTGAATGGTTCAGCGGAGTTTTCTGCTATCAATTGCCCATCTACATATAAACGTGTTGCTCTTAGCTGGCGCGAATATCCATCCGGGAAAACAACCTCTGCCTGCAAAGTGGTGACCACAGGCTGCAGTTCACGTCTGTTTCCGGTACCTGAGAACTGGCGGGTAATCTTGTTCGGCAGGTCAATGAACACAGCGGAAGGCAGATTGAGGTCGATTGAAAAGGGAATTTCAGGTGAAGCGGTTTCCTGGGTGCCATATATAGCGCGAACGCGGACAGTGTGGGCACCGCTCTGGCTGATGGTTGAGGTGTAGCGGATACGGTACACGCTGCGCAGTACACCGAGATAATCTTCAGCGTTTGGCGCTGCCCTATCTTCTGTGTAAAAGAGAAATTTTCCGCCAGTAGATATTGCCAGCTGGTTTAGGGCGGTGGCAGCAGGGGAATTTGAGGCGGTTTCCGGCGCCATCAGCCACACGTTCACGGGCACACGCGTTTCGATCGCACGCGCTTCCAGCGAACTGATCGCGGGCAGATCCTTATCCAGAGGAAGGGGAGTGATATACAGGATGGACTGCTTGCTTTGCGCGATCAGGTTGGGTTTAGCGGCGATATCTAACGCCAGGTTTAAGCTGGTCATGCTTGGTTCAAAATTGAACAGGTTGGGTTTGTAATTCTGAAGTTGGAAAGTGAACGCATCCTTTTCTTGCAGTGTTTCCACCAGAATACCCTCGTTACTGGTCAGGCTGTACTGGTTGGTCCCGCCGCTCTGCAGATCATTTAGCCAGGAAGCCAGGTCGAATACGACTGTCTCATAGCGAGTGGGAATAGATGCGTTTGCGCGGTTGCTGAGTGTCGCGCCTAAATTGAAAGCGATGATTGTATGTAATCCCGGTTCAAGCAGTTGGGTCTCGTTGACCGGCATCTCAAAGCGGTCTTCAAGCACGGTGAAGGAGTTCAGGTCCAAACCAGGGATGAATTTTCCCTGTGCGTCATAGGCATCTACGAACAGGGTCACTTTTGGGAACTCGTCGATCTCTGGCGGATAGACAACGATGCTGAAACCGCCCTGGGCCAGAGCAGGCAGGGAAAAGGTCAGAAACCCAAGGATGAAAAGGGCACAAGCAGCCGTTCGCTTTGCCCATATACGGTAGGTTGACATTGCTTTTATTGTACTTGGATTTTCACTAATAAAAATTATTTTATTGTGAAATATTTCCCTGGGATATCGTGCACTTGCGATGAAACAATCTTTACGGGAAAATACCCTGATCATTGAGCCCCTCCATGCAGAGGTCGAACCCGGGGTGGTACTCCAGACAGGTGGTGAAATCTTCGATCCCACCCTGCTTATCCCCCACGGCGATCTTTGAAATACCGCGCCAGTAGTAGCTCTCTTCTAAAGCTGGCTCATCGTCGCGCACCATTTCAATAGAATTGGCGGTGGCTTTCTCGATCACATCTGTATAGCGCCCGGTGTAATAGTAGGCGAAGTATGGACCTGTTTGGTACCACAGAATGCGGTAGGGGCGCACAGTGATATCCTCCGGCAGTGCGTCGTACAGCGCGAATGCCTGGTCATAGGCATCCGCGGCACCTTTGTAATCACGCAGACTGACGAGATTGGTGCCGTAATTGAAAAAGGCAAAGAAGCGGTCCACGCCCTCCAGCTTGTAGATCTCATCCTGCGCTTTCCTAAGCGCGTTCTTATGGTTTTGAGCCACATCCGCGTTATCTCCCAATAGATTAAGGACATCATTTTCCCGCTGTTCTGGGTAAACGACCATGTAGGTGTAATTAAAAGAACGCCATTCCCCGATCAGAGTATCATACGATTGCTGGTAATCAGCTTCGATGTATGAGTCCTGCGCGATGAAGAATCCCTCGCGGTCGTTGTAGCCGTTTAATACTTGATAATGTCCCATCCAGGTCATGTGGAAATGGATATCGCGGAACTGGGGACCTTTTTCGATGATGACCGGAAAACCCGCTGCGATCAGGCGTTTGAGCGTGTCCGTGTCGCCGCCTACGCGTACAAGCGCACCCAACCCGAGCTGCTGGTCGGCATACGCCGCCATTTCATACGGCATGACGTTTTTATCTAATTTATAAGGTTTCAATGCCAGCGCGGCATCATCATGTGTCCCTTCCCATCCCCATATCGAAAGCAGCGTGGCGATATTTGCCGGCCCGCAGTAATTCCAGCGGTTGTGCTGCGAGAAATACTCCCCCCGTGCGATCTCGAATGTGGGTGGGATCAGAGCGAAGGTTGCAGTAGGGCGGGGCGTTTCAGCAGGGACTTCGTCCGTGGGTATCTCGTTTTCTACGGTTGGGCCGGGAAGCAGATCTGGGGCAGGCGTATCTTCTGTCTCCGCAGAGAAAGCAATCTCTTCTGGCGGATGCAGCCACACCCGCACGCGGATGATCCACGAATTTAGATGCCATCCGACTTTTTCCTGGAAAGTGGGGTTGAGGATCAGTGCGTAGAAGATGATAGTCAGGACAGAAAGGATCGCTAATACGATCAAAACGCGTTTCTGCATGCAGCGATTATATCATTCCAAATAAAAAACAGGATACATATTATCCAAATTATATCTTCACGGCTGTGATCACAAGATTTCCGCTTTTCATCCGGTCAAAAGTGCCGCTTCCCATTTGCCCAAAACAGGAAATCTGGTGAAAACCCGCTTTTTTAAGCAGGAGTAAAAGCACAGCTTGTTTTAGGGGAAACAGGCGCGTAACCAATTCTTTCTGTGTCCAGGGTTCGTTCCCGCTCTTGTGCAAACGGATGATGTTGAAGGTAATCAACCCGTCGGGGTCGAAATCGTAAAAACGAAGAAACAGCCATTCATGGGTGCCTTCTACCTGCGATTGTGTTCCGAGCCAGCGATTCTTTTCTGCCATGACCGCGTCAAAGTTTCGGTTTTGGAGCAGGAGGTACCCGCCTGGGCGCAGGCATTTTGCTATATCTGTTAATGCGCCTAAGATTGATTCCTGCGAGAGCAGATGCGGCAGGGAATTCCCCAGGCAGATGATCATGTCGAAAGGGCAGGAGGATGAGTTGCCAAATGCCTCTGTCAGCATGCCGAACCCGGCTGTTTTGAACTCTACTTCTAATTGGGCTGCACGCGCATTCTCCTTTGCTGCCCGGATCATCTCTCCGCTGATATCTGCGCCGGATACTTGATTGCCCGCTTCAGCAAGGGCAATTGCATGCATACCCGTCCCGCAGGCGGCATCCAGCACGCGAGCAGGTTGGCCTTTCTCTGGGACAGCTGATTGCAGTTTTTTCAGAAGAAATGGCATCTCGGCTGACAGGCGCTCTTCCCAGTTCACGAAGCGGTCATAATCACCGCTGAAATCATCATATGCTTCTTTTTTCATGAAGCTATTTTAACTGGAAATGTTCTGTTCCACAGGCAGGAAAATGCCTGTCTACACTGCCTGCATACGAAAACAGAAGATTTGTTAGGTTAGTCAGGATTATCCTTGCTTTTCGAACCTTAAGATTGATTATCTATAAGAATGAGCCAACTAAGTAACATCCATTTGATCATTTGTGTATTGTTCATAGATCTTGTCTTTCACGATGATTCGTACCCGCTCGAGTGCTCGATAAATTTCCGTAAAGGTTGTGTATAGCGGTGTGATGCCGAATCGAATATTATCTGGCGCTCGAAAATCAGGTATCACTTGTATGGCTGGTGGAGGAGATTCAATTAAAGCACGGCTGATGCGGTAGCTTTCAGGGTGGCGCAGCGAAACATGTGAACCGCGTATTTCTGCTCGGCGAGGTGAGCCTAGGGTAAACCCGAGTGGGGCAAGCCATTGATCGGCTAAAAATATCAGATACTCTGTTTGTTTGATGCTCTTAGCCCGGAGCCGCGTCATAGTTGCTTCTAAAAGGATATCAACGGCTGGTTCCACCGCTTTCATTGAAAGCATGGGAGGAGTTCCTACTCGATAGCGTGAGATGTCAGACGCGGGGGTAAAATCGAGTTCAAAGGCAAAGGGTTTTTCTGCGGCGAACCAGCCCCAAATCGGCTGATTGAGCTGCTCTTGTAAGTCCCGCCGCACATATAAAAATGCTGGAGAACCAGGCCCTCCATTGAGATATTTATACGTGCAGCCGACAGCTAAATCTACACCACACCCATTTAGATCAATGGGCACTGCTCCAACAGAATGGCTCAAATCCCAGAGCATTAACGCCCCGGACTGGTGGGCAAGTTCAGTCACCCGTGCCATGTCATACATAAAAGCGCTTTTAAAGGCTACGTGGCTCAAACTGACTAACGCTGTGTGTTCGTCAATGGCATCCTCAACTGCTTTTGGAGCTATGGTGATTCCATCCGCGGAGGAAATAAGTTCCAGGTGGTGGTCTTTCCCTAAAAGATCAATAATTCCCTGCAGGATATATAGATCAGAGGGGAAATTAAAAACATCACTCACAATTCCTTTCCGGTCCGGGCGCGCCTGCAAGGCCGCTGCGGATAATTTAAAGAGGTTGATAGAGGTTGCTTCGGTGACAAGAATTTCATCTGCTTGTGCCCCAACCAACCCGGCAATCTTAGCGCCTAACTCATTTGGGGTTTTTATCCAGCCGTCATTCCATATCCGAATTAATCGCTTTCCCCATTCTTGTTCAATAGCGTTTTGCATGAAGTCTGTTGTGCGTTTAGGGAGGCGGCCGAGCGAATTACCATCCAGGTAAATCAGGTTGGGGTTATCAATCACAAATTCATCACGAAATGATGCGAGCTCGTCTTGAGCATCCAGGTTGCGAGCAAGGTTAATTTCAGTATTTAAAAGACTCATTGTTATTCCTCTTGTTTATTTGAAACACCGGAAAGAAAGCGGAAAACATTCTTTGCAGTTAACCGATTATTTTCAAAATCTACTGGTGAAACAGCACCACTTAAGCATTATAAACGTATATTACAAACCTGGTTTTGATAATGATTTGATCACGATT
>CAZILY010000118.1:0-5226 GCA_964540175.1 uncultured Pelolinea sp.
CCACCAGGCAGAAATCATTAGAAGGAAAGCTGGCGCATCACGAAGTGCCAAGAGGAACTGCACTCAGGCCGGTTTTCAATGCCTTGTTTAATGTATCTTCTGCAATTTAACCCCTATCTTTTTGTTGGCGAATTGGATATTTAATATAGAGGGGGTTCATCGCCGATATAAATGAGGTTTTATGAATGAACGCAAAGCGATTGCTCGCTTGAAAAAGGGTGACATTTCAGCACTGGAAGTGCTTGTCCGTCGATTCAAGGTGGAAGCGGTACATGCCGCCTATCTCATCATTGGAGATCGCCAGATCGCCGAAGACGTTGTTCAAAATGCTTTTATCAAAGTAGCTGAGCGCATCCACCAGTTCGAAGATGGTCGACCTTTCCGCCCCTGGTTTCTCCGAATCGTAACGAATGATGCCTTAAAAGCCGTCACCCGGGTGCGAATGCATCTCCCGCTAGATGGCGAGGACGACTTCGCCGTGCCCGAGGCTTGGCTGCAGGATCTAAATCCTGGCCCCGAAGAGATGCTTAACACATCGGAGAATCGCCAGAGAGTCTGGCGTGCTCTTCAACAGCTAACACCTACTCAACGTACAGCGATCATCATGCGCTATTTTTTGGACATGAAGAACAAAGAGGTCGCACGCGAGCTCGATCAATCACTGCCCTCAATCAAATGGGCTGTGCACTCAGCCAAAGAGAAGCTGAAAGCCTTGCTACAACCCGAGAACCCGGGCGATTCCCAGCTACCTCCTGGCAGCAATGAGGGATCAGGTTCAGGAAGGGAGTCATGAACGACACGGCACTGAAGAGAATTCTAGGGAGTATCGCGGCCGAGGCAATTCCCCCTGATGAGATAGACCTCTGGCCATCGATTTCGAACAGTCTGCCAGCAACATCATCTCACTCAACACACAAGCGTGGTTTGATGAAGTCCAGGGTCGCCATTGCAGCGCTGCTTGCGGTTGGGATCTTAATTATCTCGCTGCTGGTGATTGGCCCAAAACGGGCGCTGGCCGCCCTGCAAGGGTTCTTCGGCTACATGCCTGGAATCGGCTTTGTCGAAGATATCCGATCAATTATGGATGAGCCTGTCATTGTTGAGCAGGGCGACCCGACCGAGCCTGATTGCGAACGGTCTTCAGGCTCGACTGAAATCGCGACCCCGGCAGGTCAGGAGCGTGAAGGGATTACTGTGACCATCCAGGAGGCCGTTGTCGATAAAGGGCGCACGGTCCTCGTGTACAGGGTGACCGGGCTACCACCAAACCTGATTGGAGCGGATAGGGATCCACAGAGCACCGGGCTTGACGGTGAGGCTGAGGTGGATCACCTTCGCCTAGCAGATGGAAGCAATCTGTACATGATCGAGGGCCAATACCAGTATGACAGCGACACTCAGGGGTCAGTGATATCTGCCAGATTGGTGTTTCCTGCGCTGCCGGATGGCGAGAACGAATTCTCCTTGGTGATTCCACGCTTCAATTTCGCTCTGCCCGGCGAGCTACCTGAAAACTGGAGTATCCCCGTTTGCCTGAAGCCAGTCGAACCCGCGCAGGCCATGGCGGGCATCGAGAGGCCCAACCTCGCCAGCCCGGCGATCCAGGGCATCATTCTCAGACTAATCAAAGTCGCGCAGACTCCTAACGCGACAGCCTTCCAGCTTGCGCTGGAATGGGAAGGTTCGGGGCAATTTGTTCATCATACCGCCCCGGTGACACTACGGGATCCAGACGGCCGGTACTACATCATCACGACGGGCCCCGAAGCGGGGAAATACACTTCGGACAATCCCAACTTCTCCACACTTCCTTCGTACGTGACGACCGCCATCAGAAGTGATGATCCGCTCACTCTATCGCTCGAGTGGGTCATGATGTCGGTGACTGGCCAAGCCAGTTTCACCTTTGATCCGGGGAGAAACCCGCAGATCGGGCAGGAATGGTCGCTGGATGAGGAGCTACTGGTCGGCGGCTACTCACTGCGCGTCACTGCTGGCCGCTTGAAACCATGGGAGAATGGGCAAGTCATGTTGGAGTTCGACCTGGAGGCGCCAATCGGCATCATTGGCGTATCTATCTACCCAGTGACGAACGCCGGTTCCTCGGGCCAGACCGGATGGGACCGCGGCCGGAATACACTCGTCGCCCGCTCGACGCTTCCAAGCCTTCCCACTGGCCCCGTCGAGTTGCAGGTCAGGGAAGTGCGGTATAGAGTGAACGGCCCATGGCAGATCACCTGGCAGCCGCAGGCAACCGACTTCTCAGGCTTTGCAACCGCCACACCTGCCCCGACCCGCCTGCCGGGACCGACGCCGACTTTTGTGCCTGATCAGCCGCTTCTCCCCGAAATTGCGGCCTTGCTCGATAAAGCCTATGGTCCTTATCAGCGCGATCCCGGCTGGGTGCATATGGTTATGGAGGTGCGCAGTGCCGGAGATGTGGGCGTGCTCGACACGGGAGATATGCCATCGCAGCCGCTGGAATACATCAGCGAAAGCTGGATGTATCTGGACCAGGAAGGGCGTGTGAGGATCCGTGTTGCCCAGATCAAGACCCTGGATGGCTTGCCAATCTCGACATATTTGACAAACGATACAGCACATCTGAACTTACCGGAAGGGACAGGCGGATTCGGTGATCTGTATCTGGCTCCGCCTGCCTACGATAACGAACTACTCTCGAACTTGAATTGGCAATTTTCCGAAGGAAGGACAGTTGAGCGCGTGGAAGCGGTTCTGGAAGGCCGCCGGACCTGGCTGCTTACAGTCGCCCAAGAATATGAACCGCCGCAGGTCTATCGGGGGGAACCGGCGCCGGTCTGGAAGAGCGAATACCGGGTGTGGATCGACCAGGAAACTGGACGGCTTCTCCAGTCACAGAACGTGATATTCTACGGCGATCGAGAATCCCGCGTGACCGGTACCACCATCTTTCACCAGCCCAAACGTGTGGAGTCCCCCCCACCAGAGGTCCTTCAGCTCTTGGATCAGATGATCCTGCCATGACCCTTGGAAAGTGGCCCGAGTATCTTGTGCCCGCAAGCAAATCGCCCCCAGGACGGCGCTGAGGGCCACTTGTTTGGATGGCCTTGATGAATATCATTAGACTCTAGAAGATGCTTATTAATAGGTTGAAAAAGCCGATGTGTGCGGACTGTATAGATAGCCTGCAAAACAAATCGCTGGAGCGGACCGGGGGCGCTGTCGGTTTGAGGATTGAAGGTGTAGGATGGGCAAAGGTAGTGGGCGGCCGGCAGTGATATCTTCAACCGTTCAGCTCAAAACGTTATGTATTCATTAGGAGATAAGATATGGAGACTAAAAAAGGTAAGTATATAATAGCTGGCGTACTAGTAATTATAGTCCTTGGTTTTTTAGGCATGCTTCTGCCTCGCTTTACTCCATTAAGAATATGTTTCGAACGCAGAAGTGGAAAAACTTCAGATGAAGCTTTAGTTAGATTTGCTGATAAAGTTATTTCCGCAACTTTGGACGAAGATTTCTCTTGGTTAAAAACTGTGAGTGATGAAGAACCATTCAATAAATTAAGCGCGTACCAGGATTATTATCCATTTATTGAAGATGGTTATGTTTTTGGAGGATCTGATGATTTCGACGGATTAGACGGACTATATGAAATCATTGTCTTCTTTCCAAAACAATCTTTGCGGTTGACCGTAGAGTCTCACTGGCCTATATGCCCGGATTTTAATGTAACCGAGGAAGAAATTGATCAGAACATTAGATTGATTAAAGTAAAACAGAATGAACCAATAGAGTAGAATAGGCAAACCATTATCTAATACATAACCCGCGCTCCACCCGACAGCCGGTTAAGGTGGATGGCCTGGGATTTGCTACAATAAATACAAGACCCGGCCGCGGGTGAGCTAATCCGCTAGTTTTTTATTAAGGATTAGTATCAATGTTGGAGAAGAGATGTCTATTTTTAATAAAAGTTTATCTAATATAAATGAAGAAGATCTCCAAGAACTAATTTCTAGCAAAACAGTGGAAAATGTGCGTCTTGAGTTTAAGAGAGAAGAACCTAGCAAGGAACAGATTTTAAAAAAAGTTACTTCATTTGCAAATACTTTTGGTGGGTATATAATTATTGGCATCGAAGAAGACGGTAGAGGTATTGCTTCCGAGTTAAAGGGAGTAAATGAAATTCCAGGATACAAACAAAAGATCACTCAATGGTGTTTTGATAATATCCATCCTCCTCTTTCAGTCAGCGTTTCAGATCCAATTCTCCTTTCCAATTCAAATAGCGGAGAGTAGGTTGCGGTCGGCTTGAAAATTTCGTGCATGCTGAGGTTGGCAAAGAGCGAACCTTCCGCTGTGAGAGTTGATGCGAGGGTGAGGGTATCGTAACGGAAGTCACGCCGCTGGAATTTACCCTTACCCAGGTAGCCCCATTCGGCAAAGGTGATCGGCTGGTTATCGTGTGTGCGCATCGTTAGCGCGTCGCCATGCACAAGATTCTGCGCTAACACATAGGAAGCAGCATGGTAGAGATCATCCACCTCGTCCAGATCCAAGTAATCGGCATAGATTTTTAGCGCGTTATCTCGGCACTCAGCGATGTTGTCTGCCAGCAATTCGATTCCATAAATGCACATCAGCGCGAGCAGAGCATATTGTTGCCGCTCGAAATCTGACTTTCCGTACTTAAGCTCCACAGCAGCTAACTTACGCCGCAAGATTTGAACCAGGAAGTTACCGCTGCCGCAAGCCGGCTCCAAGAAACGGGAGTCAATGCGTTCCGTTTCATCCTTTACCAGGTCGAGCATGGCCTCTACCATCCACGCCGGGGTGAAGACTTCCCCATGGTCGGCGACGCGTTGTTTGGATTTGATGTTGTTTTCGGGTCGATTCATTTCTGACGTTACGTCCTTTTAGTCATTGCGGGTTAATTAGTGGATATCCTGAATTGAACTCCCGATATCTGACTATAACTATACTATAGCCAGCAAAAACATACTGCATTTTGGTTATTTGGGAAGCTTTTTTTTATGGAACCGGAGTGCCTCCGTCCACCAATATCAGCTTAGGTTCTTCACGGGGATTTTGCCTAAATTATTTAATTTTGGTTGATTAATAGACTGTCAATATGCCGTATTGCCTATGCGCAGTTATCTCATTTAAAAATTATTTTGGACCTTTTTCTCCCCTTTTTAAGCCTGCATCAAGGATAAACTCTACCCGGACAATCGCTCTCCG
>CAZILY010000119.1:0-5211 GCA_964540175.1 uncultured Pelolinea sp.
ACAGCTACTCTGTTACGTGCAGTTCGCTGACCTTTCGAAAATGGAAGCCAAATATCGAGTATGTGATCGCCAACGGAAACATGCCGGGTTTATTGAATAGAGTCCAGAAAAATAACTTCCAGTAATGCTTGCGTTCTTTACCGAATATACCAAGCTGGAAAATCGACCGTATTAATGCGATGAAGTTGCGCCAGATCTTGTCAAAATTAATATGCGGTTTAATTTTTTTCCGGCGATATTCCTGCAGGAGAATTTTTACGCGCTGGTAATACAATTCGGGAGAATAGATCTGCCGAATCAATTTGCGATAGCGTTCTTTTAAAATATCAATGTTCATGCGCGTGATGATATTTGTTGAGCCGTTCACATTGTCACCGGAAATATGCTTGATCAGCCGGCCAGCTTTCCGCATGCGCTCATACAGCACGGTGCCAATTGGAGCCTGCAAGATGCCCACCATTGCAGTTGCAATGCCGCTCTTTTGAATGAATTCAAGCAAGTGCTGGAATGTGGCAGGGGAATCATGGTCAAATCCTACGATAAAACCGCCCTGAACCTGCATACCCGCCCTCTGAATTTTCCTAACATCTGCTACCATATCCCTGTTCAGATTCTGGCGCTTGCTGCACTCTTCCAGGTTGGTCTCATCTGGGGTTTCGATACCGATAAAGACCTGGTTAAAACCCGCTTTGACCATCAAATCCATCAATTCGGGATCATCCGCCAGGTTGATTGACACTTCTGTGTGAAAGTAGATGCCAGATTTATCTTTTCGCCATTCGATCAGTGCGGGAAGAAGATCATTCTTCAGCACTTTTTTATTGCCAATCAGATTGTCATCCACGAAGAATATTCCGCTGCGCCAACCGCTTTCATACAACATGTTCAGTTCTGTAACGATTTGCGCGGATGTTTTCACGCGCATACGGTGACCCAGCAGGGCAGTTACATTGCAGAAATCGCAGTTGAAGGGGCAGCCGCGTGAGTACTGCATGGCCATGGTCGTATATTCTTTAAACCTGGTCAGGTTCCACATGGGCGGCGGAGTCTTCTGGATATCCGCATATTCATCGGTACTATATATTTTTCCGGGTCGTCCGGCGTCTAAATCTTTAAGGAATTCCGCCAGTGTGATCTCGGCTTCATTGAGGATAAAATGATCCACTCCTTCAAATTCTTCATGTTCAGTTGTAAAGAGCGGGCCGCCTGCAACAACTTTTACACCGGTTTCAATGCAGCGGCGGATCACTTTTTTAACGGATTCGCGCTGGACTGTCATGGCAGAAATAAAAACAAAGTCCGCCCACTCCAGATCCTTATCTCTTAGCTGCTGAACATTCATGTCCACCAGCTTCTTTTCCCATCCGGCCGGCAGCATGCTTGCGATTGTCAGCAAACCCAGCGGTGGAGATGAAGCTTTCTTGCGGATAAAACTCAATGCGTATTTGAAACTCCAGAAGGTATCTGGAAATTCAGGATATACAAGCAAAATTTTCATAATTTTTTCACCATTTAATGGCATAACACGAAATATAAATAATAGTTATCTTAAACTCACCCATCACTTATTTAATGCCGATAAAACGATTCTCTACCATGTTAATAAGGCTGGAAAACATGATCGATCTTATTCTGAATCTCCTGGAAGAACGCATGGCGGTCCTCGCGCGCTTACCAATCCGGGAGGTGCAATTGATGGAAAGCAAGGACTGACCAGCTACCTTTAGGACCGGCTACTATCTTTTCTACGTGGGGATTTGTTTTTGATTCATCAGAGGAGACCATTCGCCGCTCAACCATGGGCTGAAATCCCAATCAGCGAGCAGACGGCACAGCTCGCGGCGTGAGGAGAGGTTGAATTTGCGCAGGATGTGGCGGACATGGGTCTTGACCGTTTCCGGCGAGATCACCAGCCTGGCGGCGATCTGGCGCCCGGTCAGGCCGGCACACACAAGAGCAGCCACCTGCTTCTCGCGGGGGGAGAGAGCATCCCAACTGCGGTGGGTACGGTCCATTTGGCGGCGGTTCTTAACCGCTTGATCCAGCAGGATCAAGATCATCTCATCCGGCTGATACCCCTCTCGCGCAGAAAGATCCCGCACCGAACGCAGTAGATCATCATCCACCGTGCCGGATACCTGAACTGCATTCGTACGCTCAACCACTGCCTGAAGCTGCTGCCAGAGTGTCATACAGTCATTATATAGAATATATGTTCTATTGTCAAGCAATGAAAAATCAATTTATGCAAGCAATCTTTAAAGGGAAATATTTATAAAATCGCGACCCAGTGAAAGCGTTTCACTAACACCGTATGCCGGTCAACAGAACATGACAGTGATTAAAGCTCAATCGACAGCTGCTATTTTACATTCACCACGTTTTGAATATGCGGAAAGAATTGGCGCAGAGTGCCCTCTACCCATCCTTTCAACGTAGAGGCCTGCAGCGCACATTGCTCGCAGGCACCGCCCATTCTCACTTTCAGCGTATCCCCGTCGAGGGAAACAAATTCCACCCGACCGCCGTGGTAATGGGCAATATACGCGTCCAATTCATCAATCAATCCCCGCACTTTTTCTTCGATCGTGTAATCATGGTTGTGATTGAAATTTTCTAAATTCATTTATCTCACCAATTGTATTATATTTATTTTACCCGACGATCATCCACTGCCAAACGGTTGACCTGCTTTATGAAATCAGGCGCATTCAATTTTCGCTCCACGATGCTTGAAATATAACTATCCATCAGCACGGTCATTTCTGCCTGCACCGCAGATGGCACAGACACATCAGAAATATCCGAAAACGCGCTGCGCTGAAAGTGGCGCAGGAAGCGGAGCGTATTCATAGATACTTTACGCATATGGTTGTGCAGTTTTCCGCAAGCAGGACATACCACACCACCCTGCGCCGTAGAAAAATACTGGTCCTGGGCTGTGATCTTCTTTCCGCAGTCCACACAATCCGTCAGGTCCGGGCGGAACCCGGCCTGATCCAACAAACGCAGCTCAAAGAACCGAAGAACAACGAACGCTTTTCCACCTTCGTTGATACGTTTGAGCGTGTTCACAAGCAAACGGAAAACAGCAGGGGCCGGATCTTCCTCAATAGACAATCGGTCTGTTAACTCCATCACGTACGCCGATTGTCCCGTTTTTACGAGGGAGTCCCGAATCGCAAGGTTATTGTGAATCGCATCCGCCTGAGTAATAATCCAAAAGGTTTTTCCCCGCGCCAGCACAACCTTAGAATGCATAAATGGCTCCAGGTAAGCTGCTTTTCGAGATCGGATCTTCCTGACCCCCTTTGCCAAGGCCCTGATCTTGCCGCCTTCGAGCGAAAAAAGATTAACCAGGCGGTCCGCTTCACCAAAATCTCTGTGTGAAATAATGACCGCTTCTACTGTCCTCAGGCGTTCAGAAGGCTTCATAGATTTTCATTCAGGCTTTACTTAAGACTATCCGCGCCAAATGCGCTCGGCAGCAGATCTGATAATTTTTTCTCCGCGGTGATCTTTCCGTTTTCATCCGCCATAATGACAAGCATTTCTGGGCTGAACTCAGCCATCACCTGCCGGCAGGACCCACAGGGCGACCCACCATCCTTCGTTACCACAGCGATGGCCTGAAATTTCCTTTCTCCATTTGACACCGCCTTGAAAATTGCAGTGCGTTCCGCGCAAACAGTTACCGGGAAAGCCGCGTTCTCAATATTAACACCATCATAGATACGGCCGGAATCGGTCAGCACTGCCGCGCCCACTTGATAATTTGAATAGGGCGTATATGCCCATTTTCGCACCTGGCCAGCGATCCTCACAAGATCAATCTTCTGCTCCTGCTCCAGTTTATTCATTCTGATCCTCTTCTCGTTTAGGTTTCATTTCCTTTGCGGGAACTCCTACTACAACCGAGCCATCCGGAACATCGTGGGTTACCACAGAGCCCGCTCCAGTTTTTGCCCCTCTGCCAATCTTCACCGGTGCTACGAGCATGGTATCGCTGCCAATGAAGGCATCCTCACCGATCTCGGTTTTATACTTTCCTTTGCCATCAAAATTACAGGTGATCGTGCCCGCGCCGATGTTGACATTGCGCCCGACATGGGCGTCCCCGATATATGAGAAGTGCCCCATCTTAACGCCTGGAGCCAGATAGGAATTTTTGATCTCGCCGAAATTACCCATATGCACATGGTCATCAAGATGCGCGCCGCAGCGCAAATGGCCAAAGGGGCCCATATCCACATCGTTCTCTACTCTGGCACTCTCGAGCATGGCAAAGAGCAGCTTACAGCGGTCGCCAATTGTCGTGTCCTCCAGGATCACCGAAGGGCCTAATTTACATTCTTCTCCAACAGTAGTCGCACCGCGCAGGTACACCTCGGGGTATAGAACGGTATCCCGACCCAGTGTGACGGTGTCATCGATGAACACCTTATCAGGGTCAATCATGGTCACGCCCGCCAGCATCCATTTATTATTGATGCGCTGCCGAATGACTTTAGCCGCTTCCGCTAAATGCACACGGTTGTTGATGCCAATGGATTCCTTATGGTCTTCGATCTCGATCGAACTGATTATCTGCCCGCTATCAGCCGCGATCTCAACCAGGTCGGTTAGATAATATTCGCCCACCTCCGACTTTTCTACCTGATCGAGTGCATCCCAAAGCCATTCCGCGTTAAAGCAGTAGGGGTTAGAATTCAATTCACTAATCTTCTTTTGTTCAGGCGTAGCAGCTTTATCCTCGACAATGCCAATAATGCGCCCTTTCCCATCACGAACGATGCGCCCAAATCCGCGCGGTTCATCAGAAACAACCGTGGATAGGGTGAGTTTGCTGCCGCTCTCCTGGTGTGTTTTCACCAACAGGGCATACGTTTCTGCAGTGATAAGAGGGAAATCAGAATTGGCAACCAGCACAATATCCGATTTTCCACGCAGGACCTCGCGCGCACACTGAACTGCGTGGGCTGTACCCAGCTGCGGCTCCTGAACTACATAGCGAGCTTTATCGCCAAGCGTTTCCATCACAAGATCCGCACGATTACCCACAACCACAAGGGGAGGGTCTGCACAAATATCTCGCACTGCATCAAAGATATATTCAACCATGGGTTTGCCAAGCAGGGGGTGAAGGACTTTTGGAATGTTCGATTTCATGCGCGTGCCCATCCCCGCTGCGAGTATCACCACATCTATTTT
>CAZILY010000120.1:0-5175 GCA_964540175.1 uncultured Pelolinea sp.
TTTTCCTGATATTCAGACATATCAATCCGCACCATCGCCCGATCATCATCGAACAGGAAGTCCGCCAATGAACGCGCCAGTTCAGTCTTGCCGACGCCGGTCGGACCGAGAAAGATGAATGAACCCATCGGTCGGTCGGGGTCCTGCAACCCGGCACGGGAGCGCCGCACCGCATTTGAGACCACTTTCACGGCCTCGTCCTGGCCGATGACACGCTCATGGAGCCGTTCTTCCATGTGAATCAGCTTTTCGGTCTCACCCTCAACTAAACGCGAGATGGGAATTCCCGTCCAGCGTGAAACAATCTGGGCAATCTCTTCCGCATCCACTTCTTCTTTAAGAAGCGCGTCCTCCCCCTGCAGCTGCTTGATGCGCCCCTCCCCCTCAGCCAGCTGATCTTCCAACTCGCGCAGGGTGCCGTAACGCAGCCGGGCAACTTTTTCCAGATCATTCGCGCGTTCACCGCGTTCAATTTCCTTGCGCGTCTGCTCAATTTTCTCTTTGACACTCTGCAGATCCTGGATTGCCGATTTTTCGTTCTCCCAGCGGAAATGCAATTCCTTGGAACGTTCTTTTAGATCCGCAATGTCTTTCTCGATGCGAGATAAACGTTCTTTGGAAGCTTTGTCTTTTTCTTTCTTAAGCGCTTCGCGCTCAATCTCCAACTGCATGATCTGGCGGTCCACTTCATCCAGCGCCTGCGGCTTGGAATCGATCTCGGTACGCAGGCGGGCAGCGGCTTCATCCAGTAAATCAATGGCTTTATCCGGCAATTGCCGATCGGAGATGTAACGATTGCTGAGAGACGCGGCGGCAATCACGGCCGGATCGGTGATACGCACGCCATGAAAGACTTCATAGCGTTCCTTGAGGCCGCGTAATATGCTGATGGTATCTTCGACGCTTGGTTCTTCAATTAACACCGGCTGAAAGCGGCGTTCCAACGCAGGATCTTTTTCAATGTATTTTCGATATTCATCCAGCGTAGTCGCGCCGATCATATGCAGTTCACCGCGCGCCAGCATAGGCTTGAGCATGTTGCCTGCATCCATCGCGCCGTCTGCTTTCCCCGCGCCAACGACAGTATGCATTTCATCCACAAAGACCAAGATCTCACCTTGTGATTCTGTAATTTCTTTTAGGACTGCCTTAAGGCGTTCCTCAAATTCTCCACGGAATTTGGCTCCGGCGATCAACGCACTCATATCCAACTGGATGAGACGCTTCTTTTTGAGGCCTTCCGGCACATCCCCATTAATAATGCGCTGCGCCAGCCCCTCGGCGATCGCCGTCTTGCCAACACCCGGTTCGCCAATCAGAGCGGGATTATTCTTGGTGCGCCGTGAAAGAATCTGTATCACCCGGCGAATCTCTTCGTCCCGCCCGATGACGGGGTCGAGTTTACCCTGGCGTGCCATCGCGGTCAGGTCGCGCCCATATTTCTCAAGCGCTTGATAGGTAGATTCGGGGTCCTGCGAAGTCACGCGCTGTGAGCCGCGAATGGTTTTCAGCGCAGATAATATTGCATCTTTCGTCAGGCCGTATTGCGCCAGACGTTTGCTTTCGGGAGAATCGGCCAGGCCGAGCAGAATATGCTCCGTAGAGACGTAGTCATCCTGCATGCCTTTGGCATACCGTTCAGCAGCCTGGAGCACATCCGCAGCCGGACGGGACAGGCCCACATCCATGTTTGATCCGCTGACCTTGGAGCGTTGATCGAGTTCCACTTTTAATTCATCGCGTAGTGCGAACGAGGAACCAGAAACTTTGGTCACAATCGCCGGGACAACACCCTGATCCTGCTGGAGCAGAGCCAACAGCATGTGAACTGGCTCAATACTTTGATGGTTGTGATCCTGCGCCAACCGCTGGGCAGCGATGATCGCTTCCTGCGATTTTCGTGTGTATTTTTCAAGATTCATAGAAACCTCCCATATTAATAAGATCTATTAATTATCATAGCATGTCAACATATGAAGAGAATAAATAAATTGTCAATAATATATTGGAATACACGTCAATCTCGCGGAAAAGAACTTTGCAATCCACAGGGTTTTTATGGGTAACTGCAAGAAAAAAAAGACGATCGCGTATATTCAAAGGGCAGGAAATGTTTTGCACAGCACATCATAAATAAGAGCGGGTTTTTAAGTTCAGGCGACCTATCTTTTAGTTTAGAATAGAAACTTATGAAAAAACCAATTATCAGTATCTTCTATTTTTCAGGCACGGGCAACACCTGGTGGGCAAGTGAGCAAATTGCCAAAGAATTAAGCACACTTAGTTTCGATGCCACCGCATATTCGATCGAACAGCTAACCGTTGGAGAAGCAGCCGATCTGATTGAAAAATCATCTATAGTCGGGTTAGGTTTTCCAATTTACGGGTCAGACGCACCCCGCATTTTTCATGATTTTCTTAATGCTCTCCCCAGACAAAAAACTCAAAAATCTGTGTTGGGGTTTGTCACTCAAATGGTCTGGTCCGGAGATGGAGCCAATTTCCTGAAAAAAGAATTAGATGAAAAAGGGTACCGCATCCGGTGGGCGGTTGAATTTAACATGCCCAGTAATATTGCCCTGCCAATTTTTCCACTTCCCTATTCATCTGATACCAATACATTCAAACCGCAATTGAAAAAAAGCTCACAGAAGATCACTGATCTGTGCAAGAAGATCGCAAACGACAAGGATTACCGCCAGCATCATCACTTGATCCACGCCGCTTCCGCGTGGATACAGCGCGGCCCTTTTCGGCTGGTGCATGATTGGGGCAGGAAATTCTGGTCAGTTGACCCCGATGCTTGTATCTCCTGCGAGCGCTGCGCGCAAATCTGCCCGGTTGGGAATATAGAAATGCAGGATGGGCTGCCTGTTCACGGCGGAGAATGTGTGTATTGTATGCGCTGCTTTAATTACTGCCCGACCCTCGCTATTCAGTACATGGGCATAAAAAACACCCGCGCGAAGAACAAGCCCCCTTTCCAGGGTCCTGTGCCTGCTTTTCGCCCGGAAATGATCATGAGGAAAAAATAAATCCAGTTAATACCAAGTATGTCATGAACCGTATTGGTGCAGTAATTAAATACATTGTTTTTATCTGGTATAAATCAACTCAATAATTTCAACCACACAGAGGCCGCAATACTAAATGATCAAATTTCCTCACACTCTCAAATCCAAAATCAGGCAATATGAATATGGATCACTAATCCCTCTGTGGATCAGCACTTTTATCGATATCATTGGATTCTCGATCCTGATCCCATACCTGCCGCGCTTCACATCTGATTTTGGGGCTTCCTTATTCCAGGTCGGACTGCTGCTTTCCGCAAATTCTTTCTTCAGCTTATTCGGTAATTTGATCTGGGGGTCATTATCAGATAAGTACGGGCGTAAACCCATTTTGCTGATCTGCCAGCTCGGAACTTTAGCCGGCTTTGTCATTATGGCATTTTCCACAAGTTTAACGATGTTATTTATCTCGCGCATCGTAGATGGTGTTTTTGGCGGGAATTATCCGATCGCGAAAGCTGTGGTGGGAGATATTGTCTCACCAGAAAAACGCAGCAAAGAAATGAGCAATATTGGTACAGCATGGACAGTCGGCAACTTGATTGGCCCTGGAATAGGCGGGCTTCTTTCTGGTTTCGGAATATTAGGACCCGGCCTATTTGGCGCGGGATTATCTTTGATGACGATCTTGGTCACCCTATTTGTGTTTAAAGAAAGCAATCCCCGCCTGGCAGGTACCGCATCTTCATCTGAATTGTCTGCCTTCGAAAAGAAAAAAGCGATCTCTTTTTCTCTTCTCAAACAGCATGATACGCGCCTTCTGCTCATTCAGAATTTGTTCAACAACATCTCTTTTTTCATATTTATCACCACAGTTTCCATCTTTGCCTCTCAGCGCTTTGATCTGTCTGTTGCTGAAATCGGGTGGATGATCTCTTCAATGGGATTGATCAAGCTATTGGTAAGATTTTTGATATTTTCACCCATGCTGAAGAAATTTGGGGACAAAAAAACTGTTCTAATCGGATTTGTCACATTTCTCGCTGCCTATACATGGCTGATCTTTGTCGATCAACTCTGGGAATATATGATCATTTTTGTGCTGGTTGGCTTCGCGTCGGCGTGTACGTTCGCGGTCATGGGCGGCAGGATGAGCAAATCTGTTGGGAAAGAGCGCCAGGGTGAAATGATGGGATTAAGCACAGCCTCAGACAATGTTTCACAAATTATTGGCCCCACGCTCGGCAGCACTTTGTTATCTATGCCCTCACCTTTTTTGTATGGGATATCCACCTCAGCTTTCAGTTTGGTCGCCCTGCTATTGAGTTTTATCCCCCTCCAAAAAGAGTGAAACTTATGATTCCACCCAAATTGAAATGATATATACTAATTTAAGAAAATAAATTAATGTGATAGGAGCAGTTACCCATGTTTAAGAAAATATTTGGACCAAAAAAGGTGGAAGGTGTAGGTACAGCCGTTCCGATTGACGAACTGCGTGATGCGCTGTTGGATTGTTTTCCAAAGGAAGGGGAAATCAACCAATACCTGACGATCGAGAAAAGTGATAAAACTCACGAGGGATTCGCGGCCGTCTGGAAGTTCTTCATCCGCCAAAGCGATGAGGAAGGTATAAAACGTAATTATCTGCTGACACATACGGTATTGGTGGATATCCGGTCAGAAGAGAAAGCCGTGTACCTGAAGAACAAACACTTCGCGCGCACAAAACGTGTCCCTAAGGACACGGAAGTGTATGATCCCTGGTTCCGCCAGATACGCATCGGGAAGCTGGCAGACCTGAAAGCGGTGAATATCGATAAGGTACGGTTCTTCTCATCCAAAAAGAGCCTTGAGCCCGTGATTGCGCAGGTCACGAATATGGGCTGGGATGCATACCGCTAATAGGTCCCTTTTTTAATATTGAACCCAAACTCGCGGAAATCATGCGAGTTTGGGTTTTAAAATAATCTTCAACGGTTAGTTTTCCGATTAAAAAAACGGACGAAATCTTCAAAATCCCTATCTCCGCAGAAAACTGCGGAGTTTTCCATAATAAAGCAAAAAGATATTGACTGTTAAATTCTTCAATCCAACAAAATCATTTTCGCCTAAACCAATACCAGTTTGCTGGAAACCGCCAGTAAGTTCTTTCTTCACT
>CAZILY010000121.1:0-5167 GCA_964540175.1 uncultured Pelolinea sp.
AACAAGCAGCACTTCCCCGGGTGTCAGGGTTGGATTCATACTGATTTTCTGGACGCGCACGCGGGCAACAACGCTGTCAATGAGGAAATATAGAACTAGCGCCATCACGATCATTTCGATCGTTTCTATCAATGGTTTTATCTTTCGTTTCCATGAATTTTGGCTGTGAGAAATTTGTGGTGATTTTTCGGGTTGATCTGGCAAAATGAAACTCCCTGAACTGTTTTTTTATGCGATTATACACCTATCGTTTTCTTGGTTTAAGCACAAGCCGGATAGGAGTGCCTGTGAATGGATATTCAATGCGTAGTTGATTTTCGATATAGCGTAAATAAGTAAAATGGGCTAATTTGGTATCGTTTACGAATAACATGAAGGTTGGCGGGTCGCAGCGGACCTGTGTGCCGTAATAGATGCGCAGAATTCTGCCGGTTTTGGATGAGGGTGAATGCCGATCCTGCGCTCGTATCAAAATCCGATTCAGGACGCTGGTTCTTAATTTAACAAGGCGCTCTCCCTGTATGCGAAGCGCTTCTGGAAGCACAGTGGAAAGGCGCTGTCCCGTTAGGGCGGAAATAAAAAGTATCGGCACAAAATCCATAAAATTCAGGGAATATTGGATGCGTTTTCGGAATTCTTCCATTGTGAAGGTGTCTTTTTCTATGGCATCCCATTTATTTACCAGAACAACTGCGCTTTTCCAGTAATCAAGAATAAACCCGGCAATATGAGTATCCTGAGCGGAAATGGGTTCCGTCGCATCAATCATCAAGAGAGCAACATCGCTGCGTTCGATAGCCCGCAAACTCCGGATGACACTATATTTTTCAACGCCGCGGTCAATTTTTCCGCGCTTTCTGATCCCAGCAGTATCAATAAGTGTGATCTTAGTACCCTGGAAGGTGATATGTGTATCTACCGCATCTCTTGTTGTGCCAGGGATTGGGCTGACAATGGCGCGTTCTTCTCCAACAAGCTTATTCAATAGGCTGGATTTTCCAACGTTTGGTTTACCCACAATCGAAATCTTAATTGAATCATCTTCTATGTATTCTTCATGTGAAGGCAGCACATTGACAAGAGCATCCAATAGATCGCCGGTTCCTGTTCCATGAAATGCGGATATGGCATATGGTTCACCTAACCCAAGTGAGTAAAAATCGTACGCGTTAGCACGCAGATTTTCATTATCAGCTTTATTGACAACGAGTAAAATTGGCGGAGTTGATTGTCCGTCCTGCTTTTTTTGTCGGCTGCGCAGCAGGTCTGTGACTTCCTGGTCTGCGGAGGTAAGGCCGTCTACTGCATCAACCAGGAAGAGGATTGCGTCCGCTTCCTGAACGGCAGCTAATGCCTGGTCACGGATTTCTTGTATAAATTCAGCAGAAGATATGCTGAGCGGAGTTTTCCCTCCGCCGCTGGTTGGGTCAATGCCTCCGGTGTCAATGATGTGAAATTGGCGTCCGTTCCATTCAGTTTCCGCGAAAAGTCGATCACGAGTGGTTCCGGGGGTATCATCGACAATAGCAAGCCGTTCTCCCGCTAAACGATTAAAGAGAGTGCTTTTTCCCACATTTGGGCGTCCGACAATAGCTACGATTGGTAAGGTCATTTCAATTCCATTTTTTATTGGTTAGGATCTGTTTTTTGTGGTGATAATTCAACTTCGATCGTTGCTGGAAGAAGGGATTGGACCAGAACACCCTGAATATTGATCTCAACGGAGGGTTCCAGTTGATATGTACCTTCCTCAAAATCAGTAAGGTCTATAAATATACGGACATTTCCTGTGATCAGTTCGTCAAGGGTAGGTAGTGGGCCAGAAAGAATAATATCCACACGATCTGGCGAAAAGATAGCGGAAAGTTCTGGATCTAATTCCTCGGTTTCAATTGGCAGGTTGGTCAGTGTGATGCTGCCCTGAATGGGGGCGATCGATACGGAAACTTTGATGGTCGATTCACCAACAACGGTCATGCCAGATGGGAGGTCAAGCGGAAGTGAGACAACCATATCATCATTGGCATCACTCAGATTCAATGGTTGTGTTTCGATGAAACCCGGAAGATCATTGACTAACTCAGGATCGGTGGCAAATACTGTGATTACCAATGGATTTGATGAAATATTGGTTAAACGGTAGCCGCTTTCGATCTGGCCGATAGTAACAACTTTAACAGTCACGTTGCGATATCCACCGCGCTGGGTGATGTCCATCTGTACATTAACTTCTTCTGGAGAAATCGAGATACCGCTGATTGTCAGACCGTTTTCATCAATCGCCTTTAAGACTAGATCTGTGTTGATGTTTTCTTTTGCCTGGCTGATATCCAGCACTGCCTGGATTTCAACTACCTGATCTACAAGGGAAGCCGGACCATTAACCGTGGCGGTTTTTTTGTTCAGTGTGGGATTTCCCGCCTCGTATCCGATACCTGGGCTTGAGGGTTGGATAAGGTTAATGTTAAATGATTCACTGTAGATTTCTTCTATTTTGATATCGATTACATCTGGAGAATAGCTTTCTACTTTAACAGGTTGTGCGTCTATTTGCAAATTTACGGGTACTGAATGATCACCTGCGATAAGTCCGCTCATATCAACGATTGCACGTACCGCATTGGAGGATATTAGCTCCGAATTCCAGGTGGAGACAGGCGCGCTGAGCGTCAACGTGATCTGTTCTGGAATTTCGCTGGTGATCACCAGTGAAGGGTCAAGACCAAAAAGCTCGATGGGCACAACGCGTCCAAAGTTTCGTTTTTCAACAGGATCTGTGCTGGTGACAGCAAGTACCCATACTACGATAGCCAATGCTACAGCACTGATCAACGAAGGCAAATTCTTGGTAAATCGTTCAAAGACGGATGATTTTTTCATTCCTGTTTATCTCGCAGGTGGATAACTTTGTTAACCCAATGCATAATATTCGTTCGATCCTGGATTTCTGCTTGTTGTTTGTAGAATGCAATGAGCACATTTTCCAGTTTGTCTGCACTGATACGGCGGAGGATTCTACCGCGGTGGGCCAGCGAAATTGCGCCAGTTTCTTCGGAAACGACGACGGCGATTGCGTCTGTTGTTTCGGAGATGCCTAAAGCGGCCCTGTGGCGAAGCCCCATTTGCCTTTCAGGAGAATTATTAAGTACACCGCTGGCTGACAGAGGCATGATGCAGGCAGCGGCGGTAATTTGATCTTCTGCAATGATGGCTGCTCCATCATGCAGCGGTGTGTTGGGGTAGAAGATCTGCAGCAGCAGCTCAGCAGAAACTTGAGCTCCTATCTTGACACCGGTGTTTTCGTATTCGTATAGATCATCTCTTCTTTGGAGAATGATTAACGCACCCTGCCGGAAAGCTGATAAGCGGGAAGCCGCTCTTACTACGTCCTTGATCATTCCTCTGATAACTTCCAGGTTTGTAGTTGAACCGCGCAGTGTGAATGTGCTGGAACCAGCACGCCCAATACGTTCTAAACCGCGCCGTAATTCAGGCTGGAAAATAACAGGAATGGCGACTAATAGTGCAGGAAGTGTTGTGTTGACTAACCAGGAAAAAGCGGGAAGATTGACCAATGTAGTCAGCAAGCTGATCATGATGACCAGGAAGATCACACCGCGCATCAGTGTGCGCGCCTGCGTTTCGCGCAGAACGACCAAGAGCACATAAAAGATTATACTGACCATTATCAGGTCAATAATGGTTAACCAGCTAACTCGCTGGATAAGGAATAAGATCTCAGAAAAAGAATTACTCATAAAACTTACTACTCACATTTGTTTGCTAAACAGATCGAAATCATTGCCTATTTTCTTCTGATATAGATTGTACCCTGCCTTGTTCCAATATGAAATATCTGCATTTTGCGAAAGAACTTTCTTATAACCGCGCTCCCTAAAAAAAGACTCCCTTTCCTTTATATGGTCTTCAATTGGGAATATAATCCGCCGGGTTGTGTGCATGAGGCTGAACTGTTCGATTAGTGTAACTGTTTTTTTGAAATCACTAGTGACAGTGTCTGAATGAGGAAAGTTGTGCCCTAACAAGGTTAGCGTAAATTGGGACAGGTCCCAATTTGTAATATTTTCACTTGTAGATGAATTCGGGATAGAAAAGAGAAAATGCCGGCATACCAGCTGCATGAAACCTTGCTGTGAATAATTTCCTTGAATGTAAGGAAAATTTGAATTGCTCCCCAACTCGCCGGATCGGTTGTCTGTGTAAACAACTTCTTCAACTGCAGAATAATTACTTGAAGAGGGCGTGATCAGAAAATCTTTCGAAAATTCGAGTAAATCAGATGTTTTATTAATGCAAACAGAAAATTTCTGGTTCTTTTGCTTTGTTTGATCCCACGCTTTGGTAACCTGCTGCCATGTTTTATACACATCACCGCTATTTTCTATCATCACATCGGATTGCTGTTTCTTATTCTCAGGTGTTGATTGGTGGGACAGGCGTTTTTGTATTTCCGCATGATTCATTCCCCGCTCACGTGAGAGCCGTTCAAAAACAAGTTGTTTTTGAGCATCTACAAACCAGATGCTGTCGCATATTTTCGCAAGGTCAGATTCGAGTAATTTAATTGCTTCAATAACAATGATAGGCAGGCGGGCGTGATCGATCATATTTGCTGCTGCAGTGGCAATAAGCGGGTGCAGGATATTTTCCAGATCAACAAGCGCCTTTTTATCACTGAACACTGTGCGCGCAAGTTTTGAGCGGTCAACTGCCCCAAGGGTGTCCAATATCGATGAGCCATACCGGTGAATGATCTGGTCATGAGCAGGCCCATTGGGTTTTAGCGTTTGATGGGCAAGAATATCTGCGTCAATTCCATAAGCGCCTAGATGTTGAAGCATTTTACGAACAATGCTTTTTCCTGTGCCAATATTGCCAGTTAACCCGATTATGAAGTGGTCCTGGTGCAGCTTAATTTCACCCATTGTGCATTCATTGTAGCTTTGGGGAGGGATGATGTCAAATAATTTAGGCTTGCTTGACAAGGTATTGGCAAACGTGTAGAATTGCGTTGCTTTACGCCGAGATAGCTCAGTTGGTAGAGCACGCGACTGAAAATCGCGGTGTCGTCAGTTCGATTCTGTCTCTCGGCATAAAAACCCCGTTTACGGGGTTTTTCTTTTTCTGATAAAATCTCTCCAAAATG
>CAZILY010000122.1:0-5152 GCA_964540175.1 uncultured Pelolinea sp.
TTTTCAATATGCACACCCAGATCAAGTGTTTGCAGGTCTCCATCCTTAACAATAAATTTTCCACCTACCATATTCACATCCACTTTTACTGGATTGCAGAACAACAACGCTGCCAGAGGATCGTGCAGCGCGCCGGCAAAATCGATCTTGTTCAGGTTGAAAGCAACAAAGTCCGCACATTTACCGGATTCTAAAGAACCGATATCCGTCCGACCCAGTACTGCCGCGCCGCCGATAGTTGCCATCTCCAATGTTTGTCGTGCAGTCATAATAGGTGCTTTTGAACCTGAAAGTGATGCCCCTTCCACACCTGCCCTTACACGTGCCAGTAACATTGCTTGGCGAGCTTCCGCTAATAAGTGGGAGGAATCATTCGATGCGGAGCCATCTACGCCCAGACCCACATTTACCCCTGCCTCTAGCAATTCCCATATTGGAGCAATTCCAGATGCTAACCGCATATTCGAAGACGGGCAGTGCGCCACCCCACAGCCAGTATTTACGTACACATCAATTTCCTCTTTGCTCACATGCACCGAATGCGCAAACCACACATCATCTCCTACCCAGTTAACCGACTGCATATATGCCACCGGCCTGTATCCGAATTTTTCTTGGCAAAATTGTTCTTCGTCTTTTGTTTCCGCCAAATGGGTATGCAGATGGACACCATATTGTCGGGCTAACTCCGCTGAACGTTTCATCAACTCCCCGGTCACAGAAAAAGGCGAACAAGGCGCCAGCACAATCTGCGTCATTGAGCCCGGTTTACCCTCGTGGTAAGTTTCGATCAGGCGCTGTGAATCACGAATGATCTCATCTTCATCATCTACAACCGAATCTGGCGGTAGTCCGCCCTTTGATTCACCCAGCGACATTGACCCACGTGAGGCATGTAGGCGTATGCCCATCTCTCTCGCCGCCGCGATCTCATCGTCCAAGCGTGAACCGTTGGGGAATAAATACAAATGATCCGATGCAGTTGTGCAGCCAGAAAGCGCCAGTTCCGCTAGCGCCGTCTTCGTTGATATATAGATATCTTCCGGTGTCATGCGCGCCCAGATCGGATACAACGTTTTCAACCAATTGAATAGATTTACATTCTGCGCAGCCGGTACTGCCCGTGTTAGTGTTTGGTAGAAGTGATGGTGAGTGTTGACCAAGCCCGGGATCACAAGATGGTCAGTAAGATCCAGTACCTCATCAGCTGAATTGGGCAGATCTTCACTTTTTCCCACTTGCTTAATAAAACCATCCTCAATCAACATCCCCCCGTGCGAAATCTCACGCCTGGCGCTGTCCATCGTCGCTATCAAGCGCGCGTTCTTGACTAAAAGCGTAGGCATAAATCGCTCCTTTTCATCACGCTCTTATTATAACTTAATTGTCAGACAAAGTCACATGGTTGAATGTCCTTTATTTTCTATTATTTTTACATTAATCCACTCGCATTTCTATGTTTTTTCTAAATTATCAGGGGATTATTCTTCGATTTTACTTAAATTTCTATAAAAAGCCTGAAGTACAGCTTTTTATCAATAAGACCATACATAACAAATATATTATGCCGTTTTAACAAACAGTTTTAAGTATAAAATTTAGATATTGTCTGACTCGACCAATCATAATAGAAAATCAATTTCTTTTTCTCCCCCCTTTGGATAAAAATATTTCAGATGTATTATTGGTTAAATTGTGCGGTTTTTACTTCTTTCAACCAATTTTCTTGTCGCATGTTGGATAAACACAACCGGTATCATGCCCGCAATTCCAAACGCTACCGCAGCTCTCCCCATAGAGTTGTCTCCGGGGCAGGTTTACCCTTCATCCGCAAGCGCAACGTGTCAAATATATTCTCCCAGCGTTTCTAATTATGATCGGGATATTACCTCCAAAATAATCATATGTATGAAATATTAAGTAATCAGCCACGATTACAATGGAAAAGATGATTAACATGATCAACTGCAGTGTATCCCCAAAGGGATGCTCACCCACAAGGTCCGGTCTATTTTCGTGGTCCTTGTATAACTCTTCATTGATAACGAGTTTTTCTGTCATTATCTCTCCATTTGTTAAAACCAAGAAAGCGGATATCATACCGCACTTGGCGATAGTAAATATGGTTAACTTTTTAATTGAATTCAATAAAGAATGTATTTATAATTACTAGTACTTATAAAAATATATTATGGAGGTCAATAAGGTGAAATACCGTGTACATCGTTTGAAAATACGCATGACCGAAGACCAACGAAAATTAGAGGAATTCTTAAATTCTCTGGAAGGTGAAGTAGTATCAATTATTCCCAATGTCTGCCATATTGGTTTTGTTCACGTCGATTTCATCCTGATCGTTGAAAAGATCGCTTGATTATTACACATATCCAATTGGCTCAACATGTACATACGCACGATCCACTTCTGGAAAAGCAATTAGCGCAGCAATTGCTTGATCACAAATAGTATGCGCTTGATTTAAAGACAGTTCTCCATCCACATTAATGTGCATATCTACCACTAATTTCGGTCCCGCATATTCGGTAATTATATGATGGACATCCTCCACGCCAGCTATCTTTTTAACTGCTTCAATAAACTCTTTTTGCTGTTCAGGATCGGCTCCCGCACCGGTCAGGTATCCCAAATTTTCACGTGCTTGATTGAAGACAGCTTTAAAAATCAACAGGGCCACAAAAATCCCTGCGGCTGGATCTAGCAAAGGATGAATATATTGTGAACCCAGAATCCCAAAAGCCACTGCTGCTGAAGTCCATACATCACTTATGTTGTCGTTAGCCGCTGCTTCCAAACCTGGGCTGACAGTTTCACGAGCCGTCCTCCTGACCAGGATGAACATGATCGCCTTGATACAAATACTAACAGTCAGCACTATCAGGGGAATACCCAGAATGATCGGTGCCCCCCCTTCAGCAAAACGGGTAAGAGATGAACGCCCTGCTTCAAAGCCCGCGAATGCCATTGATAAAGTAACAATCAATGCTGTAAAAGGTTCGAACCGGCTGTGCCCCTGCGGATGACTGATGTCCGGCGGACGCTGAGACATCCACAATCCGATCACCAGCAGGATCGAATACAGCACATCAGAAATAGAGTTAGCTGCATCCGCATACATTGCAGACGAACCACTCCAATATGTAGCAAATGATTTAATCACTGCTAGGAAAATATTCCCGGCTAATGTGATAAGCATAGCCCGTTGATATAGCTTCGGCGTTTGATTTTGCTCATGGAAACTTCTTATCCAGCGCATCGTTCAACCTTTGATTACATAAACCGCATTAAGTATAAAGCTTCTTTCCTGACAAAAATAAAATTATATTTCCTTCATTTCTGTTTTCCAGAATTTGAAAACAATTAAAAAAGCCAATCCACTAAAGATGCGATGAGCACACCAGCTGTATATATAACAATATCTATCGGATCAAAAGTACGCCCCAGGATATACAACCCAAAAAACTGGCCTATCTCTGCAAGAGTAGCCATTAGGAACACGATTCCCGCTTTTACCCACCATTTTTCTGCAGAAACGCGACTTTGTCCTCACTCACCATTAGCAAGAAATAAAACCCAAAGGGAAGAGTATGTCAGAAAAATAACTGGCGCTTAGATTGAACATGGATTCATTGGAATTGCGCCCAACACCAACCACATGCATAAAGCCCAATAAAATCTCAATCCCGATTATAAGATATTTTTTCTTTTGACTACTTTTCATGGTACTAAGTGTATAACATACACTATTTCCAATGCGAAAAACTTTATTAATCTGCCGTTTTTTAAATCTGCTGCCCTTTAAACTGGCTCATATACAGGTTATAGTAAAAACCCTTCATCGCGAGAAGTTCTTCATGATTGCCCTGCTCGATGATCTCACCCTCGTTAATAACCAGCACATAGTCCGCATCGCGAATTGTGCTTAAACGATGTGCGATTACAAAACTTGTGCGCCCTTTCATCAGTCGCAGCAGAGCAGTCTGAATGCGCGCTTCTGTGCGTGTGTCAACACTGCTGGTTGCCTCATCTAAGATAAGAATACTGGGGTTGGCCAGGATCGCGCGGCTGATCGCTAGAAGCTGGCGCTGCCCCTGGCTGAGATTACTAGCACGCTCAGATAATTTCGTCTGATATCCATTTGAAAGTTGGCGGATAAAAAGGTCTGCGTCGGCCATTTTTGCCGCTTCGATACACTCTTCATCCGTCGCATCCAATCGGCCATAACGAATGTTTTCCATCACTGAATCTGAGAACAAAAAGGTATCCTGAAGGACAATCCCTAAATTTCTACGCAGATCATCTTTTTTAATTTCCCGGATATCCTTCCCATCGATACGTATACTACCGCTGTCAATATCATAAAAGCGAGTCAGCAAGTTGATGATGGTTGTCTTTCCAGCACCAGTCGGCCCGACTAACGCGATAGTATGACCAGTCAGCGCTTCAAAGGTCATATCTTTGATAACTGGTACACCCTTCACGTAACTAAAGCGCACATTTTCAAATTCAACATGCCCTTTCACATCCGGGATATCGACTGCGGTCGGTGAGTCCTTCAATTCGGGTTGGGTATCAATAATCTCAAATACCCGCTCTGCGCCTGCGAGGGCAGCCTGAAGCGAATTATACATATTGGAAAGTTGTCGGACTGGTTGGAGAAATTGACGGCTGTATGAAATGAATGTCGCAATCAGCCCAACCGTTACCAACCCTTTTATTGCAAGCCATCCACCCAACCCGGCCAGGGAAATCACGAAAAGATTGCCCAGCTGACCAGTAAGCGGCATCAGCAGAAAAGCATATGTATTTGCGGTTTTTCCTGTTTCATATACCGCCTGATTGTATTCCTTGAAAGTTGATATGGCAGTTTCACTTCGCCGAAAGGCCTTAACCACACGCTGTCCGCTGACCGTTTCCTCAATCGTACCATTCAGTTGGCCGAGTTGTTTTTGCAGATCACGAAAACCGCGTCGAGTGTATTTTGCTATGAACATTGTGAAAAACGCCATTATCGGAACCACCAATACAGAAGTCAGAGCCAACCAAAAATTCAAAGAAAACATTGCAATCAATATTCCGACTAACGTAAGCACACTTGCTATCAACGATGTGACATTTGCTGATACTGCATGGT
>CAZILY010000123.1:0-5138 GCA_964540175.1 uncultured Pelolinea sp.
GGATATCTCAAGAAAATGATCCTGACTCTTCACAATATCAAGCGCATGAAAGATGGTTATCTTCCATTTCATGGGGCAATGATACGGATTACCATGCGGAACAGAAAACCATTCACGGTACTCATTATGGGGGATTCGGGTGCTGGAAAATCTGAATCAATAGAGGCACTGAGATTAATGGCGGGTGAGGAAATCGAAGATATGATGATCGTTGCAGATGATATGGGTTCGATCGGTATAAACGCAGACAACCAGCTGGTTGGTTATGGCACTGAAATGGGCGCTTTTGTCCGCTTAGATGACCTGCAATCTGGATACGCATTAGGCCAGATTGACCGAACGATCATCATGAATCCGGATAAGGTGAATGCGCGTGTGGTTATGCCAGTTACACGATATGAGTACATTTTGGAAGGCACGCCGATTGACTGTGTACTCTACGCGAACAATTACGAATCTATAGATAGCGATCATCCTGTGATCGAGCCTTTTGAAAACGCTTTCGATGCTTTGTCCGTTTTCCGAGAAGGAAAGGTAATGAGTAAGGGCACAACTACTTCAGTTGGGTTGGTTGGGAATTACTTCGCGAATATTTTTGGTCCACCGCAATACCGAGACCTTTATGAAGGATTGGCAAATAAATATTTTTTTGAAATGTTTACGGAAAATATTTTTGTTGGCCAACTGCGGACGCAGTTGGGAGTCTCGGGTGAGGAGCACAAGGGACCGAAAAAAGCAGCCACGGCACTGTTGGAGATGATCAAGAAAAACGCGGGAAAAAGCCTGACTTAACTTCCTGTCAATAATCGTGTTCGTTTTACCTGAATTGGATTTTCTAAAACCATTCTTGTCCAACGTTCTCTTTGATTACCAGCAAAGAATACTATTGAAATCAAGGTGCTTCTGGGTGATTCGTGAGGAGTGATCCAGGTGAATTTAATCGAAAAGCATCGGTCATAATAAAAAATGTTAAATTGATAGATGAGAGTACAATTCTTATAGGTAATAGAAAGCAGTGTTTATGTGGCCAGATATAAAAATTAACCAATTTAAATTATTTGTTTTTGATGTGGATGGAACAATTCTTCAGGTGAATCATGAACTGGATTCGTTGACACAGTCTGTTCTGCTTGATCTTAAGGAAATGGGCTTCGCGATCACGTTAGCAACAGGGAAGAATATGAGATCAACCCGTGCATTGGCAGAAAAGCTGCAAATTGAATTGCCGTTGGTTCTTTCAAACGGGAGTGTGCTGCAGAGTCTTGATGGGACTATTCATCAGAAGCATTATCTTTCCACTGATTTTTTATTGCAGCTTATTGAGGAATGCGAGAGGATGAACCTTGATCTGGCAATTCATATCGATGAAGATACATACGTAAAAGAAGTAACGGACAATCTATCGATTATGTACGCATATGGCTTTCCATCCTTGGAAGTTGTAGGTGAATGGAAAGCAATAAATGAGCTATTACCAAAAGCCTATAAGTGTCTTGTGGTGGACCGGAATAACCGGGACTCTCTTTTTGAACTGGAAAAAAGAATGCGGAGTAAAGTAGGCAATTCAGTTGCTTATTGCCATTCGTTGACCGAGATGCTGGAATTTATGCCGGAGGGAATATCCAAGATGACTGGCATACGAGCAATTACCGAGGAAATGGACATCTCTTTACAATCAGTGATGGCTTTTGGTGATGGAAATAATGATGCTGAAATGCTGGCAGCAGTCGGTTTTGGTGCGGCAGTGGAAAACGCGGCGAGATCCGCGAAAGATAGCGCGGATTGGGTTGTTCCATCTTGCGCTAATAACGGCCCCGCCCAATTTTTACAGTATTTAATGAAAGATCGCTCTAACCAGGAATAGTTTCTTTTCCGGTTTCATCATCCTTGATATGGATAAGGATAAAAATCGATAGGATTGTGAAGGGGATACACCCAATGATACCCGCCGGAGTTGGGCCAAGGATCATAGGGGTGGGGCTTCTTTGGAATAGGATTCCTATTGAAGCGAGTCCATTCAATGCGCCGTGGGCTAACACAGCTGGCCAAACAGATTTTCCTTTGATGGATAACCATCCGAAGAAAACACCTACAGATAAAGTTAGCCACAATGTAGCGATCAACCCAAGCCAGGGGTAACCAGGATAATTCAAACCATAATTATGTCCCATGATGACAATCGGCCAGTGCCAAATTCCCCAAATAACGCTCGATATAATCAATGCTTTGCGATTGCCTAATGGCGCTAACTCTGGCAGTAAGAATGCCCGCCAGCCAAATTCTTCGCCAAAAGTCGCGATAGCGTTAATTGGAGATGATATTAGCAGGGCGGAAAATGTTTGGATTGCTGCGAATTGAAATGGAGTTAAATTGGCAGATATTCCCAAGGTAGTCAGTTGTTCGGTTACAAAGGAAAGTTTAATATCAAAGAAATTTGGAAAGAGAAAGAAAAATAGAGCAGTGCCTATGATGGTTAGAATTCCAGGGAGGAACCATCCGGCAAGTAGGTAAGGCCATTGCTTCTTGATAAATGGTCTGAGGTGTAGATTCTTCCAACCCGATTTTGTAATTATGCGTGTGAAGGCATGAGCGGCAGCAGGACCCCACATATAACCTGAGGCAAGTAAAACCACAGCGAGAGTAATTCCAGTGTTGGGGATTAATTCCAGACTATTAGTGAGACCGCCCGTTATAAAGATAATTGCGGCAATTAGCCAGGAGAGACCGAATGCAAATGCAAGGAAAACACATAATCTTTTTTTATTGATCAAGTTTCAATACCTCAAGTTAAGCAAGATTATATATTAGAAAAGGACGCACTTAAAAGGTGCCAGTGAACGATTTTTATAAGTATTGCCCAAAAATATCATGGATTATTCATTATGCAGAGGGTCTTGACGCCTTGTACCAGCGGAGACACTATTCAATTGCATAGAATTCGAGAATATTTTGTCCTGAATCGGATTCTGGAACAACCATGAACCCTCTCTTTTTGAATTCATCTGAATAGAGAAGCGATTTTTCCTGCGGAGATTGAATTAGGAACACCTGATTGTTGTCATCCAATCTGTCGCGAATGAGGAATGAGATTTCGTTTACCCTTGGATAGAACTGCTCACCGTGTATGGCAGTGTCGTGAATATATGGCAGTCCTACCCAGTCTGGTTTTGAGCATCCGAAGTTCATGTAGAACCACCAATAAGGTTTGAGATAGGCATCAACTAAGATTAAATCCTCATCATTTGAAATCGCACATATTTCTGATGTCAATTCTTTAAAAACTGGCACCGATCCATAATAACGCTGATCGAGTCGGACGGAGAATGGTGTGAGGAGCAGCACAAAGATACCGATGAAGGGGATAAACAGTGAATAAGGCTGCCTTCTCTTATTTTTTGTAAGATAACTGATTCCAAGTGAGATCCCGATCAATGCCAGAAGGATGAGGCTGGCAACCAATCGGATATCGTTTCTATTGATATGTACCCATGCGATATCTGAGGATAGACCATTGAAAGCAAGCTGCCAATGCCGGTAAAGAGGCATAAGGTGCAGGTTCCACTGCGATAACGTGCTGAGTCCACGGCCAGTGGATTGAACAACCCAATTGATGTATGCTGGATCTGAAACCAGCAAACGCCCAATTTGTACGCTCACTCCGATGGCTAGTAAAGAGAGTGTTCCTATTTGGATTTGTTTTTTTGGATGGTTGAGACCCACATCCAGCGCAGGAAGAGCGGCGAGTACCGCTAAGGGTAAGGTGGGGAGCAGTGCACGCGTTCCCCACGTGATGCCCCACCACTGATTATTGTAAATAAGCGCCTGGACTGCTGTGAGTCCTAGCAAAGCACCTACGTATGGAATCCAATTTGCCAGTTTTGACTGTTTAAGAAATGGGCTGATCATCGAGAGGATTAGCATGGGAGAATAAATTAAGAGGCCTTTCCCGGGGGAGAACAACAGCCCTAATACTGCCAACCAAAAATGATCATGTGGTAGGCGGGGAAGTGTGTAGCGAATGTAATCTAAAAATCGGAAGGTGAAGCGGCTGAGACTATCGGCAGGCAGGGCAGCTTGCAAAATGAATACTGCCAATAAGAGAAATATTATTGCGACCAGTCCAATGGTGACTGTCTGCACGCGGTTTTCTTTTTTCCAGATCTGTTTCTGAGTGAGATAAGAAAAAACAAGAAAAGGAATCACCACTGCAGTGGTGATTTTTGTAAGTACGGCAAGCCCAAGGGATATTAGGCTGAGAAATGGATAGAGGATTAGTTTCCAATTATGGGCTGGTGCATTCTTGCTCAGTTCCAGGCATAACACTGTGATGGTGAAGAGCAGCGCGGCTAAAGGTTCACGAAAATTCATGCGCGCGTAGGGGAGCGCGATCGTCCCTAAACCATATGACAAACCGAGCATGACTGCGGTTTTTGGTGATACATCCTTTTGTTCAGCAATGCATACCAGCAGGGCTCCGGTGAGGGCGGTGTACACGGCGGGCAATAAAAAAAGAATCTGCGCTTTCCCCAAGTTGAATTGGTCTGCCAAGATAACTAATGGGATTCCAATAATTGAATGCAGGGGCTCCACGCCGCCCGCTTTACCCTGCAGACGGTCATTCCCAAATAAGGGAAGCGCAGAATAACCTCTACCGTACGCCAGGTTTGTGGTGATAACAGAGAAAAGCTGTTCGTCATCCGTCGAAGAAATTCCAGAAAAGACGAGTAGATAGACGCATAGGAGAATGAAGAACACAGAAGCATATCGAGATATATTTCTTTTAAACCATTTCATTTACGACTCTTGAATTCGAGATATAGAATAAAAGGTAAAGTAGAAAAATAAGTCCACTACATTTCCTGCTATTTTCGAATTGCTCTAACTTTGTCCATGAATGTTTTCACGCGTTTCTCGTCAACATGATTTTCGAAAACCCCATCCACTTTAAAAGTGGTACCTACAATTGCTCCATCAGCGATGCCTAATTGTTCCTTTACGTTCTTCAGGCGGACGCCTGTGTTTGCGAAGACAATGGTTTCTGGTACTGCTTTTTTGACTAATTTAAGGGTTTGAGCATCTGTTTCCGTACCGGCTGTGAGACCAGAAACGCACAGCGCATCCGGGCGGTGATTAAAAAC
>CAZILY010000124.1:0-5105 GCA_964540175.1 uncultured Pelolinea sp.
TTCTTTTATCAAACATTAAATCGTTATCTGGAACAGAATCCTTCCCTCCTGGCTGGTTGATCCATTTCGCGGGCATCGCTGCCGCAGGTATAATTGCCTGAACAGCATTACAAAGAAGATAAACCAAATGACAGAAACCGAAACCCTGTATTGTGTAAATCATCCCGACAGGGAAACATTGCTTCGCTGCAATCAATGCGAACAGCCCATCTGTGTTCAGTGTGCGATTCAGACACCAACGGGCTACCGCTGTAAATCTTGTGTGCACGGCCAGCAGAAGAAATTTAACACAGCAAAGACATCTGATTATGTTTTCGCCCCGGTTATTGCTGCCGCTCTTTCCTTCACCGGATCATTTCTGGTCGGTTTCTTAGGATTCTTTACAATTTTTGCGGCGCCTTTCTTCGGTTTGATCATTATGCGAGCTGTGCGATCAGTCATTAAAAACCGCAGGTCTAACACCCTGTTCTTTGCTACAGCGGCGGCGGGCGCGATTGGCAGCCTTCCATTACTTATCACAGCATTGATCCCTGCAATAAATGGATTGAGAGCTGGTGGATTTAATATATACTACTTACTTCCCTTAGTATGGCGGGCAGCTTATTCAATCCTCACTACCGGAGCAATTTATTATCGTTTAAAGGGAATTTCTTTTTGAAATATCATTAAGTCATGATTAAAGAACTGCGTATTGAAAATTTTGCGATTATTGACCAGCTTGAATTAGTGTTTGGCAAAGGACTCACTACTTTTACTGGAGAAACCGGCGCGGGTAAATCTATCCTGCTCGATGCCATTGAAGCCCTGGTGGGGGGAAGAGCGGAAATCACCATGATCAGAGCGGGTGCTGATCGCGCCAATCTCGAAGCGATATTTACCATTCCCTCCCAGCATAAAGAAGAAATTGTGCTCCTTTTAAAAGCAGAAGGGCTGTTGGAAAATGAGAATGAGATATTGTTTAATCGGGAGATTCGGCGGGGAGGAAGGAACATTGCGCGTTTGAATGGTCGCGTGGTCACTGTTTCTCTCATGCGGAAAATTGGAAGTTACATGGTAGATATTCACGGACAGTCTGAACATCTCTCTCTTCTAACCGTCCGCCAGCATTTACGATTATTGGACCGGTTTGCGAACAATCAGGAACACCTCGATAATTACTGCGCTATCTATCAAACGGTGAAAAAGGTTCGGGGTGATCTGGCGGAATTGCGCGAAGCGGAGCAGGATGCCGCCCGCCAAACCGATCTTCTCAAGTACCAGATCCAGGAAATCGAGGCCGCAATAATACAACCTGGCGAAGAAGATGTCCTCCGTCGGGAACTAAGCCGTTTAGCCAACTCGGAAAAATTAGCTTCCCTGGCTCAGAACGCATACACGCTGCTCGAGGAGAACTCCCCCGATACACCCTCAGTAAGCGAAATGTTAGGAGATGTAGCGAAATCAGTACACAGCTTAGCCCAGATTGACCATGATCTTGAAAATCTGGTTGAGCAAAGTGAAACGATCAATTCTCTCATTGCCGATACCAGCCGGGTCCTTCAGGATTATATCGAAAAGATCGAATACAATCCCAAGCGATTAGAGCAAACAGAAACCCGCTTAGCACTCATCTCTATCCTGAAAAAGAAGTATGGAGAAGATGAAACAGCAGTACTGGATTTCGCGGAGGCCGCACGGATAAAACTTGAACACATATCCCATGTTGAAGAACGGATCGAAGAGTTAGAACAGCAAGAAATAGTTTTGCTTCAGAAAATAACGGATGCGGCGCGCACATTATCAGAAGCCCGCCAAGAAGCTGCCCGGATATTAAGTGACCGTATGGAATTGGAGCTTTCTGGCTTAAAAATGGCTGGCGCTCAATTTTCAGTGTCAATCACCCACAAACCAAATGAATCTGGAATTATGATGGGCGATGGACAAAAAATCGAGTTTAATAGCAGCGGGATCGACCACGTCGAATTCCTCATCGCCCCAAATCCAGGAGAGGGTTTAAAACCGCTGGTAAAGATCGCTTCCGGTGGAGAGACATCCCGGCTGATGCTTGCGCTTAAGAATGTGCTTGCCAACGCAGACACGATACCCACATTGATCTTCGACGAGATTGATCAGGGAATTGGCGGGCGTGTCGGGGTATTGGTCGGTGAAAAACTATGGCAGCTCGGCACAACACATCAAGTACTTTGTGTGACCCATCTCCCCCAGTTGGCCGCATACGGCAATCAGCATTTCCATGTTCATAAAAAAATTGTTGACGGGCGTACACAAACAATAGTTGAAACACTGGACAACCTCCGACGGCAGAGCGAACTGGCTCATATGTTTGGCGGCGATAACGAAGCAAATCGAGCAGCCGCACGGGAAGCACTTGAAACTGCCTCACAATTTAAGCGGGATTTTACATCAGCCTGATAGGTGTATGTGCATCTCCATAATTTCTCACGGAGTGTGACATTTTAAAGTTTAATACAACGAGCTCTTGTTTAAATAAAATAATCATGGTACATTAAACAGGTTTTTCTTAAGGAAATTAATTGATGAAATTTTGGAAAAGCAAGAACAATGATTATTGGATAAGCAGAAAAAGCTGCAGTTCACATTCTTGTCAATAAGAGACCCCTTTTATAGGGGTCTTTTTTTATATCAAAAAAAGGAGAAAAAATGAGTAAAAGAACAAGAAGTAATACATATTATCTGCCGGATGACCGGCCACCTTTTGGAAAGATGCTGCTATTGGGCTTACAGCATGTACTTACTATGTTTCCTGCAACTGTGTTGGTAGCAGTTTTAGTGGGATTCCATATTAATACAGTTTTACTTGCTTCGGGTGTGGCAACATTGGTTGCTCTTCTGCTTTCGAAACTAAGAATTGGGACCTTCATACCGCTTTATTATGGTTCAAGTTTTAGTTATATTGCAGCGATCCTCGCGATCACAAAAGTACAGTATGGAGAATTAGCTTCAGCTGAATTAATTCGTACAGCGCAAGCAGGAATTGTTTGTACCGGATTAATCAATATTGCTTTTGGTTTAATAATCCATTATTTTGGTGGAAAGAAATTGATCAACAAGTTTCTCCCACCAGTAATTACAGGATCTGTAGCGTGTGTGATAGGGTTCGCACTCGGGTATACAGCTTTAGGAATGGTCAGTGGTTCCCTTTATGGAGTATCTGAAAATGGAAGTTGGCTGCTTGCAGGATTTATAACATTAATTTCAACAATATTGTTTTCTGTTTATTTGCGAGGAAAAGGATTTATAGGAATGCTGCCGATCATTCTTGGAGCGCTAGTGGGATATATTGTATCCATCCCCTTAGGATTGGTAAATTTTTTAACGATCACTCAAGCGGATCCAATAATTATCCCTCAAATAACTCTTCCTAAATTCAGTGGTAGTCTTTCAATTACAGCAATTGCTAGTATTGCGATTATGGCAATCGCAACCATCCCAGAATCAACTGCTCACTTATACCAAATTAGTTTATATGTTGATAAGCTGGCAGAAGAAAAAAATAGGGAAAAGATTGGATTAAGCAAACATATTGGCTTTAACCTTATCCTTGACGGAATCGGAGATCTGATCAATGGATTAATTGGCGGTGTGGCAGGCACAAATTATGGGGAGAATAATTCACTAATGGTAATTACTCAAAATTATTCCGGGTACTCTCTGATCAGTGCGGCAGTGATCGCCATAGTTCTTTCATTTAGTGGGACTTTATCGGGTGTCATCCATAGTGTTCCTACGGCAGTTAGTGGTGGACTTGCTATATATCTTTTTGGCGTGATTGGTATGCAGGGAATTGCCCTGATGATCGAGGAAAAAGTGGATCTATTCAATCCTCGCCAACTGGCAATTGGGGGGGTGATCTTCATTGTTGGAATAGGGGGTCACATTGGATTCCCAGACGGGTTTTTACCTATTCCCTTATTGCAATCGATCTTCCCGCAAGGTTGGCCCGCGATCGCGACAGCAGCTATGTTGGGTATCATGTTGAATATCATCTTCATAGTCTTTAAACAAAAGAAATAATGTAATTTCTGGTTTATATAATAAAGGTCTCAGTTAATACTGGGGCCTTGGAATATTTAATTTAAACCATTAGGTGGATTAGAAGTATTACAAGCAACAAGAATTCAGATCAAATTGATTGACTAGAGAAGGATTGCTTTTTAAAAATATTTCTTTTTCTTCTTCCTATCTTTTCCCCCCCTCTTTTTCTCTTTGATGTCTATCGTATCCTTTTTACCCATCAGTATTCTCCAGGAAGGTTGTGTATCTTCATTTTATACGAGAATAAAGGTTTTCTAAAAATTTTTAATATTGACCTGGCTGCTTATATGATGAAAATGTTATTTGAAGAACATAACTAGAAGAGGATAATTAGGACATTTTAACTTTGCTGCAACAATCAAAAACAACAATCTTGCTTTATTAAAACATATATGATATAAATGGAGTACCAAACGCTTGGGTGCCCCCCTCACCCGTGCGTTTGGCTTTTTTTTTCTCACATAGTATATACTTTGTGTATATAATAATCAAAAGTAATAATTAATTAAAAGGTTAACGAGGAGGAAAAAATGAAAAAACGTTTTGGTGTGCTTCGGATTCTTTCGGGTGTCTTAAAGATATTAGGCATAGTGGTTGCAGCATTCTCGGTTCTGGGCGGATTAGGTACACTGATTATGTCTTTTGCCGGTGGTGACCTGTTTTCCACGCTTGGTGTTGACGCGAACAGCGGCTTCTTTGTCGGGCTTATCAGTTCCTTCGGTATCGTCATCATTGGAATTTTTTATGCCGTGTTCTTTTATGGATTTGGTGAACTGCTGATGCTGCTTCTTTCTATGGAAGACAACACCTTCAAGACTGTCAAACTTCTGGAAGACGTGATCAAAGACGATCAAGAATAATAGGTATTTAACACTCAACAATTCAAAAAACACGTATTCACTGAATTGAACCCCGATAAATAGATGCGACAAAAAAGCACTTTATAAGGTGCTTTTTTGTCATCAAACGTCCGAGTTTAGGTGAAGTAATTTGAATATCAAATTTCACTCATATTTAAAAATTTTCAAAATCGAATAATGACCTGAATT
>CAZILY010000125.1:0-5102 GCA_964540175.1 uncultured Pelolinea sp.
CGCGAAGCCCTCCTGCGTGCCAAAGAAGCCGCTGAGGAAATGGGCTTCCGTGTCCTGCATATGTACGTGGACGGCTTATGGGTGCAGAAGGATGGCTACCGTGAACCTCGCGATTTTCAGCCCCTCCTGGAAGAAGTTACTGCTCGTACTTCCCTGCCTATTTCACTGGAAGGTGTTTATCGCTGGGTGGCTTTTCTCCACTCGCGTGTGGATGACCGCCTGCCGGTGCCCAACCGCTATTTTGGTGTTTTCCAGGACGGCAGCGTTAAAGCGCGCGGCATTGACCTTCGCCGGCGTGACGCGGCGCCTTTTGTGGCTGATACTCAGCGTGAGATGCTGCACTGCCTGGCACGCGCAAAAAACCCCGCCGATTTTCAGCAGCAGGTGCCTGAAGCGGTGGATATCCTCCGCCGCCGTCTGACTGCTCTGCGAGCTGGCCGTGTGCCTCTTGAGGACCTGCTTGTTGGTAAGAAGCTCAGCAAGCAGCTCACTGGCTATCGGGTGCTTTCTCCGGGCGCACGGGCAGTCATGCAGCTTCAGGCAGCTGGTAAGTCTGTCAGACCTGGGCAGCGTGTGCGCCTCATCTTTACCCGCGGTGGGACTGGTGTGCACGCCTGGGACCTGCCCTATCCTCCTGATTTAGCATCTGTTGACGTGGAGCATTATCAGAAGCTCCTCCTCCGCGCTGCCGCTAACCTGCTCCAACCCTTCGGGTTGGATGAGGATGCGCTCCTTGTCCGGGTGCGTGCTGATCTCGGCCGCCAGCTTGAGCTGCCCCTGCGCGCATGGTGCCGCCGCCGTTCGCCTACGATCTTTGAGTTTGATCCCGTTTTATCTCCCACGCTGCGCCGCCAATAAAAAATCGCGCTCCAAAAGGAGCGCGATTAATTTGATGTGTACGTGGTTTATTCGTTCACTGTATAGATGTTTATTGTCCCTTCGTTTCCGCAGGTGATCAGCTTGACCCCGTCTGGTGAGAAAGCGATGCTGGTAATCACTTCCGTGCTGTCAATGCTGAATACCTCATCTCCGTGGGGTACAGTGAAGACTAGTACTCCTGTCTCCGTGCCAGCTGCCAGCAGGCTGCCGTCTGGAGAGAATGCGATTGAACTGAAATAACTTGGATTGGCGTTCTGCCGTAGGATCTCTCCGCTGTTCGCATCCCACAGTGTGAGTACAGGTTGGATATCATCCCCAATCATAGCGGTTGCGGTTGTGCCGATAACTTTTCCATCCGGGGAGATCTGTCTTGTAGTCACGAAATCCTCATGTGAAAGGGTTGGTCCCATTTCTTGGGTGGCAATGTCCATTGGTTGAACGGTGCCTCTCGAAAACCATAACAGTGTCTTTCCATCGGTTCCAAACCTTGCGTCGTAAACGGGAGCGGCGGTCCCAAATCCGCTCAAACTGCCTGTTTCCGCTCCACTGGCTGTGTCCCACGTCACTATTTTAATATCCATCAGAGATGCTGCTCCCAATAGACTTCCATCGTTGTTGAAGAATACACTCGAATAAGGGAAGTCAGGAATGATGGTCAATGTGTCCACCTGCGCGAGCACATCATATAACCGTATATCTAGCCCGTCCTGCGAATACACTGCGGTTTTCCCGTCCGGTGATACATCATATATGGCTGCGTATTCACCCGGATTGAACTGAGCGATCATTTCACCTGTGGTGCTGTCATACAAGATAGCGCTGAAACCATCTTCGATCCAGACGGATGAACTGTCTGTTGTCCAGGTGGCATAAACAGCCCCGGTATTTACCGATGAGGAATAGACTGATTTCAACGCTGCTGCGTTATCTGCTGTGATTACGGCAGGCGCTGGTTCTTGTTCGGGAACTGGTTCGCTTGATTCAGCGGGGACAGCCGGGCTTTGTTGGCAGGCTGCTGCCGCTAATAAAATCACCATTATCAAACTTATTCTGCTAAACGTTTTTTTCATAGTTCACCTCACACATATTATATTTTATAATTTTGCGAGCCCCAGGCTTTTTTGCAGCCACTGCTGAAAACTGCTGCGTAATGAATCTAACAAACTGGCTTGTTGTTCTGCAACCCATTCACCGACATTGGCCGCTGCTCTGGCTTTTTGTGCCTGCAGCCAATTCTGCAGTTTGGCTTGCAGTCCTGCGCTGGCCTGCGCGGCGCTGTCTTCCACGGTTTGTGTGACCGATTGTTTGATGTTGCTAGGATATCCGCTGATCAGAACAGGGCGTTCGCTTACCAGCAGCGCTGTGCTTCCGCCTGCATCAACTGGTAGATCAACTCCATATTTATTTTTCAACGAGGCGCTGTCGGCGGAAAAGGCATGCAGGTCATATCCATCTACACTGCCAATTACCATAGGCAGCGCTTCTTCACCGCCTTGTGCATACCAGGCCAAAAGGGATAATTTGCCGCTGCCTCGAAAACGCAGGGCGAACGCGTCAGTGCTGGATGGCAAACTGCTGCCTTCATATCTGCCGCCCAGTGTATGCGATAAGTTCGCGTATGTTTGCATTGCGATCAATCCGGGTGTATTATTCAGCGGATCAAAGGACCAGAAAATCCGGTCAGTGTTGCCAAAGGATAGATACAATCCGCTCGCGCGCGCCAGATAATCAGAAGCGGTTACTTCTGGCAGGGTTCCGCGTGCGGCGGCCTCATTTGCCAGCATCTCATTTGAGAAGCGCAGTCCATGCACCCACAGCGGCTTATCTCCGGTAATTTCTATGAAGTCCGCAACAGCATTCAGGCTGTCTGCGCCTGGAATACCACTCAAGTGGATTGGCATGATCCCGCAGGAATCAACTGCCGCGTTTTCAGGGGCGCTGCCCAATTCTGGCAGGGACAAGCTGACTACATCGAATGCGTACCAGAGGTCAAGATCATTTAACACCTGAAGATAATTCGCCGGGTGAAAGACACAGTCGCCTGTGAATTCCAATTCACCTAATAGGATCATATCGCTCGCCTGCGCGGATTTAATCACGCTGTATGCAATTTCCAACATCTCTCCATATAGTCCTGGGTCGGGCACTGCACTGGGTGAATCCGCGCCAGGGAAGGTGACCAATCCCCACTGGTACGGGTCGTTGATCACACCGCCGATCTGCCAGTAGTCCACACTATCACCGAACTGCTGCACGGCTGCACGCACATAATTTTCCCAGCTAACCAGCAATTGGTCGCGGTAGATGGGCTGCTGAGGATATAAATGGCTTAAATATACTGGTCCGCCGCTGAGGACAACTACGGGTTTGACGCCATGTTTTGCTAATCGGCTGAATAATAAATTGAAATCCGTATATTTATCATCTTGTTTAACTGACCACACATATGCGCCCGGTGATAGTTCAACCGCTTCCCAGGGCAGATCAATTTGCAGCATGCTCACCTGCGCTGCCTCCAGCGTGTCCATTACCTCTGGGTTGTGGCTGTTCATGGCAATCCATCCACTGCTGTCGTCCATCCCCAGTGCGCTCGCACCTGCCAGCACGCTGGCATCTGAGCGGAACCACACGAAAAGCGCTGCCGCTGCCAGCAGAATAATGGTTGTTTTTAAGATAAATTTGCGCATAGCTATCTCCTGGTGCACACCTGGTTAAATACCAGAAGTGCATCTGTATAGTTGCAAATCCTATGCCATAATTCACGGGAAACTTACGCATCTAATCGCTTGTTATGAGAAAGGTTCAATGTATACTAAAGGAAGTAATTGAGAGAAAAATCATCATGCAGGCATCAAGCATTTCAAAGAAAAATAAAGATCTACCACAATTCGCCGTATTACAGCTATCTGGATGTGCAGGTTGTGAGGTATCGCTGCTGAATGCCAATGAGTGGATTGAGGAATTCGAGCTTGTGTTCATGCCCCTTGTGGTGAGCGCATACGAGGTTCCTTGTGTGGATGTTCTGCTTGTTTCCGGCGGAGTCCGTTCTGATGAGGATCTTTATAACCTGAAACGTGCTGTACGCTGCTCAAAGAAAATAGTTGCTGTCGGCACCTGCGCCATTTCGGGAGGGGTCGCTAACTTAGGCAACCGTGATGAAGTGCGCGAATTGTTCATGTCGCAAAACGAGCGCCGTGATCTTCCCCGCCTGCTTCCTAAAAGCCAGCCGGTGGACGACTTCGTCGAAGTGGATCTTTATCTTCCCGGCTGCCCGCCAACCCCGGAATTGTTCATGGCGGCGCTCTTCGATGATAAAGAATTCAAGGCCTCAAGAACGGTCTGCCAGGAATGCGGTCGTAAAAAACTAAAAGACATGAAACCCAAACATTTGACTGGATTTCAGACCGGGGAAGTGGATCCGGACATCTGCCTGATCAACCAGGGCTTTCTATGCGTTGGTTCTTCAACTCGCGGCGGATGCCGTGCGCTTTGCACCCGCCCCGGCCACCCCTGTGTGGGCTGCCGCGGGCCCTCTGATATGCTTATTGAGAAGGATTCAACAGCCTGGCTGGAAAGCATCCAGCGTGTGTTTGCCGCGCTGACAGATATTCCTGCGGATGAGATCCGTGAAGCTCTGCTTTCTCCCCAACTCGCGTTATTTTTATTCCAATTCTCTGATTATGCTGGCACGGAACGCCCGCCGCGCCCCAAGGAAAAGGTGCTCTGATGGCGACTCTTACATTCCCCATATCCCGTATCGAAGGTCACGCGCGCGTCGAAATTGAAGTCCACAACGGAGAGGTTCTCTCAACCCGCTTCCAGGCGATGGAAAAGCGCGGGTTCAGTCTCATGGTCAAAGGAGTACCGGCGGAACAAATGCCGGTCATTGTTCCGCGCATCTGCGGGGTTTGTTCCACCGCGCATCATGTCGCGTCTGTCAAAGCGCTTGAAGATGCCTTTGGCGTTCAGCCGCCGCCCCTCGCGGGTACCATTCGCGAACTGCTTTTGCTTGGACAGCTTATCCAAAATCAGGCGACGTCTTTGTTTGTATTTACTATGCCGGATCGATTGGGCGTGGAAAGCATTTTTCATATTTCCGAGCAAGAAGCGAATAAAGGTGTACAATTTAATATAGCCAAGCGTGCGCTCATGGTGCGCCAATTGGGCACCGATCTGATCACGCTGGCAGGTGGACAATTCATCCACCCGGTAAAAGCCGTGGT
>CAZILY010000126.1:0-5071 GCA_964540175.1 uncultured Pelolinea sp.
TAAGAATACAGGCAACAAATCAAAACACTCTGCTTGAAGTATGTTTTTCTTGCTGGAAAGATTATTAGAACTGCACGATATGTGGTGATGAAGCTCTCGGTAAAATATCTGTATCAAGATGTGTATGAAAATTTCTTATCGTAAGAAGGTGTAATTGACGACCAGTGTTTGCCTTAGTGTTTTTTGAGGCTTGTTTGCTGTACCAATTATTGTGTTTCACAAAATTGATACGTCAAATTTATGACAATGTGAAGCCGAAAATGCTTTTATTTAGAAAATATTACCAAAATTTCTTCGCCCATTTGAAAAAGATGAAGGTAATTTTATGTTGACGTGAATTTCAGGATTTATTAATATTGATGTTCATATTAATATTTTTTAAAAGAGCTAAATACCGCTATAATAAGAATTGAGTATGTCGAATAAAAGGAAGGGAGTTTTATTATATTTATTGGGGGTTTTTATATTACTTGTATCTTTCTTTTCGGATTATTTTAGAGGGAGACCCCAGTATTTTGGACCAGCACAAATTACCTTGGCGTTTTTAGGTTTAGCAATTATTTGTTTTGGGGGATTTTTATGCGGCATCAAGGTAAAAGATATAATTCTTTCAATCAATAATAAACTCCTTCCTCATCGTCTATTAGTTACTGCAATATTTCTTGTATCTGTCATGCTTCTACTGATTTATCCTCTTCAATATGTAATAAACTATTTAACCTTTCCGTATCCGCTTGAATATCGCGATGCTGCATCTATTCATGCTGCTGTTGCGTTATCAAACGGCATTAATCCTTACAGCCTTCAGAATTTTCCTGAGAATACATATTTATACGGCCTGATGTTCCCGCTGGTTCTGGCACCTTTTATGAACCTTGTAGATCATCCTTTAATGGCAGCTAAAGGATTAGAAGTCGTGTTCCTTGTTTTGTTGCTTTGCATATCTTTCAGCATTTTTAGAAAACGAAAATCCTCAATCATTTCATCTTTAATCGGCATACTAATTCTTCTGAATTCAACCTGTTTCGTATGGAAAATTAATGGTACTCGTCCAGATGTGCTAGGATTATTTTTTTGCATTTTTGGTTTTTATGTTATTTTGAAAAAGAAACCTGATATTATCCATATCTTTTTATGCGCGCTTTCATGTGTGGTAAGTTTTTATTTCAAACAATATATGATCTTCTCTGCTCTAGTTGTAGCTATTTATCTTATCTTCTTTGTATCAAAGAAAAAAGGATTTATGTTTGTCGCGATGGCATTCGCGATAGGCCTGTTCTCATTCCTCGTGATTAAAAGATACTTTCCCCTGTATTCTGAATATTCGATCTTGCATCATGTCACGATAGTCGGGAACAATAGGTCTCACATGGAAATGCAGGCGAAGTTGTTTCTAAGGTATTTTTGGATGTTGTGCTTTTTATATCTAATCTATATTTATAAAATGATTTCTGATTTTGGCTTAAAGCGATTAAAAGAAGTTCGATTGAAGCGAATGAATTTTGAAGATCCCATCATTAACGGTGGTTCGGATGGTTTATTCAATGTTGGCATAATTGTTACAGCCTTAATCCTAACTTTTATTTTGGGAAGACATCAAGGGAATTTATATACTTATTACGGCGAACTATTATTGCCATTTCTGCTTTTTTTGATCATTCCAAAAATTGATGAATTATTAAAAGGGGACTTGTTAAGATATTTATTTCAAGCATTAATTTTAGTTTTTTGCATTTTCCCGTTTTATGAAAATTACATCACGGATTTTGATTCATATCAAAATGCTTTTTTAAAGGTTTACAAATACGCTGATCATTGTTCTAATATTTATGACGAAACACCGTTGGTTGCTTTGTATAAAATTGAGCATAAAATGAAACCGATTTTTAATAATGGACAAATCGAATATGCTTGGAGTGCCATTCCGGATAAAGAAACAACATTCGGCAAATTTTCAACTCTTCCTATTGACGATTTAAATCAGCGGCTGCTAGAATGGAATAATGGTATTGATAGCAGCATTAAGAACCAAAAATTTGACTGTATCTTTACTGAATATGAGCAAGCTATCGAGAAGTATGAACAAATTGCAGAAATAGAAAATGTATTGGATCGAACAATATATGTGTGGGTTCCCCTTAAGCCATAAAATATGCAGACGTTCTGAATTCAAGGAGACTTTTATTTATTTAACTGTAGTAAAAAAGGAACGGACAATGGATGAGTTCAGGAAGATGTGTAAAAATGGTTCCTGGTAACTCATTAAACCTGAAAGGCAAGGCCTAACGCATCCTAAAGAAAGAGCTATTTTTATATGTGGTTTCAAACTTTTAGTGCAACAAGATTATTAATGACTTCATCGGGTTTATAAAAATCCAAAGCTTTTCGGGGTCTATCGTTTATCTTTCTTTGGACTACTTTAATTTCTTCTTCTGATACCTCAGTGCAAAGGGAATTTAGGATTTTACATATTTTATTAAGGAGATGCAAGATTTATTATTTAGTAAATCCCCGCTAGTTTATTTTCCTTCGATCAATTCTTTCGCCTTCTTTACCTTTTTACTACGTTTTTCAGAGTTAAGTATCCGTTTGCGGACACGAAAAGCAATTGGGGTCACTTCCAGCAGTTCATCATCAGAAAGATACTCGATGGACTCATCCAAACTCATCCTACGGGGAGTGGACAGCCGTACTTCTATATCACGAATAGACTGCCGCATATTAGTAAGCTGTTTTTTCTTACAGACATTCAAAGTAAGATCTTCAGCACGGGAGTATTCTCCAACCACCATGCCTTCGTACACCTCAACACCTGCTCCGTAAAAAAGGATGCCGCGTTCTTCCGCGTTCTTCAGCCCATAGGTATTGGTTGTCCCTCTCTCCCACGCAACCAGAGAACCGTTAGACCGCCCAGATATTTCGCCCACCATTTCATCGTACCCATGAAAAAGTGTGTTCATCACGCCTAAACCGCGAGTAGCTGTTAGAAAATGGTAGCGGAACCCCAGCGTGCCGCGTGTGGGAACGATATATACCATGCGTACGCTGCCGTCACCCATCTCACGCATGTCGGTCATCCTCCCTCGCCGAATACCCAGCATTTCAACGACTGCACCGGTAGTATCCGTGCTCGTTTCAATGTGAACTTCTTCAAACGGTTCCAGCATCTTTCCGTCCTTATCCTGGCGGAAGATCACTTCTGGACGGGAAACCTGAAATTCATATCCCTCCCGGCGCATAGTTTCAATCAGAATTGCCAAATGCAGCTCACCTCTGCCTGAAACAAGAAAATTCTCGCTGGTCTCGGTTTCTTCCACCCGCAGAGCAACGTTCAAGCGAAGTTCTTCAAATAATCGTTCCCTAATCTTTCGTGAAGTTCCCCAGCGCCCTTCTCTCCCGGCGAATGGTGAAGTGTTCACGCCAAAGGTCATTCGTACAGTAGGTTCTTCTATTCGGATCGAAGGAAGTGCCTGCGCATCTTCCGGATCAGCCAATGTCTCACCTATTTTGATATCTTCCAATCCAGCGAGCACAACAATTTCCCCGGCTTCCGCCTCCTCGACTTCTTCCTTATCTAATCCGTTATGCACATAAAGATAGCGAGCTTCTTCAGGAATTATCTCTCCATTCAGCTTGATGCGCGCCAACTTCTGTCCGGCACGAATCTTCCCCGAATGAATACGCCCAAGGGCTGTTACGCCGCGGTAAGAATCATATCCCAATGATGTAACCAGCAGCTGCAGTGGTTTGTCCACCTCAACTTCTGGGCATGGAATATAGGCAAGGATCGCATCAAATAATGGCTTGAGGTCATTTTCCAGTTCAGGCGTATTTCCTGCCTGCCCAGTGGTTGCCTGTGTATAAACAATCGGAAAATCCGCTTGTTTTTCTGAGGCGCCAAGTTCAATGAACAGGTCAAAAGTCTGGTTCACCACCAGTTCGGGGTCAGCACCGCGCCGATCTACCTTATTTATCACAACCACCGCTTGATGTCCCATTTCCAACGCTTTCTTCAGCACAAATCGCGTTTGCGGCATCGGGCCTTCCGCCGCATCCACCAGCAGCAGCACACCATCAACCATATTCATCACGCGTTCCACTTCTCCGCCAAAATCTGCGTGTCCGGGTGTGTCCACGATATTGATCTTTACCTGCTGATTAGTTTTCTCATCCAAAACGGAAATAGCTGTATTCTTAGACATAATCGTGATCCCGCGTTCCCGCTCAATATCATTGGAATCCATGATTCGGTCTTCAACTTTTTGGTTTTCGCGGAATATATGCGACTGCCGCAGCAGCCCATCCACCAGGGTAGTTTTCCCATGATCAACGTGCGCGATGATTGCGATATTCCGTAAACCTTTTCTTCTGGTTTTCATCTTTCTGTTTTTCTTATTCGCCTTCTTAGTTATTTACAAATAAAAACCTCGACCGATAAGGTCGAGGTAGATTTCCCTGAACCACACCTATCTTATCAGAAAGCGTGGTTTAATGGGTTAATTATTTATTAAATCAGTTCTTCAAAAACCGACGCTTTTGCAAACCCGACCCCGATCATGCTGGTACCGGTATGAGCGCCAAGAACAAATGAGATTTGCCCGGTTGGCAGCCAATCACAATTGAAAGCATTATCAATTTTATCTTTTAGTGTTTGCGCGCCCTCTGGATTGCCGGTATGAACCACAAGAACCCGCATCTTTTCTTCGGGGGCGATAGTATTCCCCATGATCTTGACCAACCCATCTATCGCTTTATTAAACGAACGCGCCTGCCCCTCCTGAGTGTAATTGCCAAGTTCTTTATGCACCCCTATCAATGGTTTAATATTCAGGATTGAAGCTATCAGCCCTTTCATGTGGCTGATGCGCCCGCCATGGATCAGGTACTTCAAATCTTTCAATGTATATAAAGTTGTGGTAGCTGCAGCAACTTCTTTTAATTTTGCCAGGATCTTTTCTTTTGACCATCCAGGTTTCATTCCTCTTACAGCTGCCCACACTTGCCATCCCGCCGCGGCAGAAAGAGTCTTTGTATCCACAATCGTGATATTGGCTTCCGGCACCATTTTTAC
>CAZILY010000127.1:0-1593 GCA_964540175.1 uncultured Pelolinea sp.
ACCTTCTTTACTTCCCCCGCCCTGCCCAAGTTAAATACGTCTTTAATTAATAGAACTTTCATTTTATAAGCCCTTTCTATATTTTATTTTTGCGTGAAGGGTACAACACACAGCTGGACGATTTTACCATATTAATAAAAGCAAGCAAAAATCAGAAATCACGTAAAAACATTAGGCACCTTACTAAAAAGTGTTTTTGTCCATTCATGGCTGGGAACGGAATTTGATTTTTTAGCAGAGATGAATACAATATAAGATATGGGCGAAAAGAAACTCAGCAGAAAAGAAATCCGCGAACAAAGAAAAGCCGCGAAAAAACCAATCGAGGGGATTAGCGGTATTTATTTTGGAAAGGACCGTTTCCTTCGTGTGGTTAACCAGCCAACTGGGAAACCAGGATATGTATCCAGTATTTCAAAAACAGCCACAAACTTTGGACTCGCCGCGCGGTATGGGAATATCGGATTAGTCGCCCACAACTATCTTGGGGGGCGGCTTTTTAAAGAAGTTGAAATTGGAGATGATATCTTCATAATGGATGGATTTGGGGGGAAGAGAAATTACCGCGTCATCGAAATGCTCCGATATCAGGCAGTAAACCCGCGCAGCACGCGCAGTAATTTTATTAATTTGGAAAACAAGCAATTATGTACAGCCACCGATGTATTTAAACGTATATATACCGGCAAACACCATTTGGTCCTGCAAACATGCATTAAGAAAGGAAAGAACGAAGAATGGGGGCGGATATTTATCATCGCGCAGCCAGTGAAGCGGAGATGAAAAACTCATAACTGGATTAATATTTTTTTTGCGGAAATGTACCGTACAATTACCAACCTCACAAGATAATTTAATTAGATTAAGGCATCACCATTAAATGGATAAAATCATGACTGATAAGATCAAAATAAAAGCAATCCGCGCATGGACCATGTACGACTGGGCAAACTCGGCCTTCGCAACGACCATTATGGCAGCCATTCTTCCGAATTATTTCGGGATGTATATTGACCCTGAAAATTCCCTGGCAATTTGGGGATATATCGTTGCCATCGGCAGTCTTATCGCAGCTGTTATTAGCCCCATCCTGGGTGCAATCGCAGACTTCAGAGGATCAAAGAAAACTTTCATGGCATTCTTCGTGGCAATGGGCGTTATTTCCACAGCAATGATGTATGTAGTGGATTCGCCAAGTGATTGGCTGCTAATTTGCATTTTATATATTGTCGGGACAATTGGGTTCTCCGGTTCATTGGTATTTTATGATGCACTCCTGCCGCATGTAGCTGGTCCAGATGAGATGGATGAAGTGTCCTCACGCGGATATGCTATGGGGTATATTGGCGGCGGGCTGCTCCTGCTGATCAATGTAGTGATGATCTTTGTGGGACCAGATTTTCTTCCTAATATGGAATATGAGGAAGCGGTCAAATTAATGATGCGGTTGAGTTTGACGAGTGCAGCCGTATGGTGGGCTGTGTTCTCCATCCCGATCTTCAGACACGTGAAAGAGCCCAAGCGCAAAATCGAAAAGGGTGAAGAAGAAATGAACCTGATTGCAGTTGGGTTCAAGCGCTTCTTCACAGCATT
>CAZILY010000127.1:1693-5041 GCA_964540175.1 uncultured Pelolinea sp.
ATCATCTCATTGGTGATATTTTTCCTGGCAGGCATGCTGATCTTATCGAAAGTTGATGTCAAAAGAGGAATCGCGGTTGCAAAAGTTGAAGATGCAAAAATGGTAACTGTTAAATAAGGGAAGTCTTGATAAATAAGCATCTGTGCTGTTTTCCAGCCAGGTGCTTATTTATTTAATTATTTGATATAGTTCAATTAACACGCCATTTGCGCTCTTAGGGTGTATAAATGCCATTTTTCGACCTTCCAGCGCCAGGGGTTCCTCATTGATCAATCTGACGCCCTTCAACTTTAGATTTGCCAGCATCTCGTCAATATCATCCACTTCAAAACAAAGATGGTGCATGCCAGCTCCACGCGCTTTGAGAAATTTAGCAGTTCCCGTATCTTCCGTGGTGGGTTGAACGAGCTCAATCTCACTCTCTCCAACCGGCAGGAAAGCTACTTTTACTTTTTGTGATGGTATATCTTCTACATGATCCAATTTAATACCCAGCGCCTTTTCCCAGAAATCAAGCGCTTCTGTGATGTCGTTTACCGCAACTGCTACATGGTTTAATCTCTTAATCTTTGCCATTTTAGTCCTTCCCAAGCTCAACCCCATACAGGAGGCTGGTATTCTCCCCAAACCCGGCGCAGGGTTCCACATATCTCTCCCAAAGTGATATCGTTCTTTACACATTCTATAAAATGCGGCATGAGGTTCGCCTCAGATTCCGCCGCATTCTCTAAACGAATGAGCAACCCACTGACCAGATCCTGGTCACGTGCCTCACGCAGATATGATAATTCTGCCCGCCTGTTGATCTCGAGGGCAGGGTCCACTTGTAATATATCGAGATCCACGATCTCATCGTTCTGGAAAGCATTGACTCCAATAACAATCTCCTGTTCCGTTTCAACCGCTTTCTGGTAACGATAAGCAGATTCCTGAATTTCGCGTTGAATATATCCGTTTTCTATCGCTTCAAGCGCGCCGCCCATTTTATCCACACGGGTAATATATGCATTGACTCCTTTTTCAATCTCATCAGTCATATGCTCGATATAGTAAGAACCAGCAAGGGGATCAACCGTATCCGCCACGCCTGACTCATGCGCAATGATCTGCTGTGTTCGCAGGGCAATTTGAACCGCTTTTTCGGTGGGAAGGGATAGCGCTTCATCCATGCTGTTGGTGTGGAGAGATTGAGTTCCGCCTAATACTGCAGCTAATGCCTGCAAGGTAGTTCGGACAATATTATTCTCCGGCTGCTGCGCAGTAAGTGTTGAACCACCAGTTTGGGTGTGGAAACGCATCATCTGTGAGCGGGGCTTTTCCGCATGGAATCTGTCGCGCATGAGGCGTGCCCAGATACGCCGTGCCGCCCTGAATTTGGCAATCTCCTCTAAAAAATTATTGTGGCAGGCGAAGAAAAATGAGAGTTGAGCAGCAAAATCATCAACTTTCAAACCAACAGCAATAGCTGCTTCGACATAGGCAATGGCATTAATAAACGTAAAAGCCAATTCCTGCACGGCTGTGGAACCGGCTTCGCGGATATGATAGCCAGAGATGCTGATCGTATTCCAATTAGGAATATTGCTTTGGCAGTACTTAAATACGTCTGTGATCAAGCGCATAGATGGTTTTGGAGGAAAAATGTAGGTGCCGCGGGCAATATATTCTTTTAGAATATCATTCTGGATTGTTCCCCGCAATTTGTTTTCATCAACTCCCTGTTTCTGCGCAACAACTACAACCATTGCCAGCAAAATCGCTGCCGGTGAATTGATGGTCATACTGGTTGATACTCTATCTAGGGGAATTTCATTAAATAATTTCTCCATATCACCAAGAGAAGAAATTGCTACGCCCACTTTTCCTACTTCACCTCCTGCTAATGGGTCATCACTGTCATACCCAATCTGGGTTGGCAAGTCAAAGGCAACGGATAGACCTGTTTGTCCCTGATCCAGTAAAAAGCGGTAGCGTTGATTGGATTCTTCCGCTGTAGCATATCCAGCATATTGGCGCATGGTCCAAAATCGGCCGCGGTACATAGTGGGTTGAACGCCACGCGTGAAAGGAAATCGGCCAGGAAAGCCAATAACTTCTGAAAAATCCTGTCCTTCTGGCAGGGCCACACGCGGGATTATGATGTTTGAGGATGACGTAAAAGTTTCTTTCCGTTCAGGATATTTCTTGATAACCGGCGCAAGGGTCTCTTTTTCCCACTGATTTTTTAGATCAATATTTTTTTTATCCATTTTCTTCTTATCTATATGAATAAGGAAAAGTATACCTTAGGCAGTCAAGAATATTCTGTGTCATTTTCATCCTTAAATTTGGCACTTGTCATTTTAAGCAAAAAAGAACCTTCAATTCGAAGGTTCTTTTTTATTTTCATTTGCCTACTCAATTGTGTCGAGAAACTGCTGCGCCATCTCACCAATATCGGCAGCCGCAGAAATACCCCGCCAGATACCGCCTGATTGGACTATGTTCGCAACCACAATATTGGCACCATTAAATATCGCACTGCGGGCCTGCTTAACATCCACGCCACCTGCAGCGGAAATTAATACCGGGAACTTGCTGCGAACGCGGTTGACATGGCGATATTGGATAAGTTTGCCGCGGGTGCTTTCTTCGTCACGCCCAAGGTGCAGCACGATCACATCCGGCGGTTTACGCAGCCGGCGGATAACATTGAGAGGGTCTTCCACTCCAATCATATCGATCATTGAGATGAGCCCATAATTGCTGCATGCCTCAAGTAATATGTTTATGGTTTCCCGGGGAGCGTTCCCGAGCACCGTCACAGCATTGGCACCAGCTGCGCGCACCATCTGCACTTCATCAAGAGCGCCGTCTGTAACTTTAATGTCGGCAACAATAAGCCCATGCCACAACCTGCGGATATAGCGAATACCCGCCATCCCCTCCCTCTTGATATACGGTGTTCCCGCTTCAATCAGAATCCGACCACTGTGGGGGATACGCGGTAACAGCCGCATAACCATGCGGATATCATAATTGAATGCGATCTGTAGATAGCGGGATTTATTATCCAACATGGCTGATCTTATTTCTTGCCAGTGATCTTTGAAATCGTTTCTCCCAGGTCACTCGGAAGGAATAATACGATCTTCTCAGAAGGATCTGCCGCAATATCCCTGATGGTCTGTAGTGTACGCAGATGCAGGGCGCCCTTACTTTTCGACAGATTTTCCGCTGCCTTACGCAAGTTTTCAGACGCGGATAATTCACCCTGTGAAGCAATGATCACTGCACGGCGGTTGCGTTCTGCCTCCGCCTGCTTTGCCATGGCACGCTTCATTTCAGCGGGAAGTTCCACTTCCTGGA
>CAZILY010000128.1:0-4977 GCA_964540175.1 uncultured Pelolinea sp.
CAGACAGGCCTTATTTTACGGCTAAATTGCTGCCTGATTCTTAACGAACTATTAACTAACAAACTATTAACTAATTAGTTAATAGTTTGTTAGTTTAAACCTAATGAGTTGAATAAACGAAAGAGAATCGCTTTTTTTACTTCCGTGCATTTACCTTTTGATGACCGCATTTTCTATCATTTTGCTTTATCCTTAATTTCTAATTTTGATGTGACCATCGTTTCCACCTGTGATGAAGTGAACGAGAAAAGTCAAGAAGTCGAGATAATGTCAACACGTGCATTTAACCAGGACAAGAAAGCGAAAATTGCATACTTCATTTCGAAAGCTGAGGAGATCAACCCTCATATCATTATTTGCTCTGAACCATTGCCAATATATGCTGCTGCTCAATATAAAAAGCGCTTTCAGAAAAAGCAATGCAAATTGATTTATGATGTCACAGAGTTTTATCCTTCGAAAAAGAATCTCATTAGTCTAACAGGATTCAAACGAGGGTTAACCCGTTTTAAAATGTACTTGTTTAACCTATTATGCTACCAGCAAGGTAAATGGTTTTATTTTCGGCGAACATTATAAATCCTTGCTCTACAGAAGATTATTCCCTTTTAAGAAATATTGTTTCGTAAGTTATTATCCAAATTTGGATTTTATTCAGAAGCAAGAAATGAGTTTGAAAGAGCCGATCTGCTTAGGGTATTCCGGAAAATTATCAGAAGAAAAAGGCATTTTTTCCTTTGCAAATGCCGTTTTGATTCTGAAACATCGAAATCCCAATTTAGCAATCAAGGTAAAATTAATCGGTTGGTTCGCGAACAAAAATGAAGAGGGAAAATTCTATGAAATGATGAAAGAAATCGAAACTGAATTTATTTATAGTGTGCCTTTTCCGAAATTTTCGAAGCAATTGCAAGACATTCATTTTTTATTTGATTTGCGAGAAACAAATAGCGAGAATCAGCGTTGCTTACCTATTAAGTTTTATTTCTACGCTGCCTGCGGAAAACCAATTATTTTCTCTGATTTGAAAGCCATAAGAAAGGAGCATCATGAAATAAATTTTGCTCATTTAGTTGATCCTGATGATTCTGTTGGAATTGCAAGTGTGATTAAAAATTACTTGGATAACAAAGAGTTGTACAAACAAGATTCTAAAAATGCGTTAGAATTCGTTGAAGGAAAATATAACTGGTTAAATCTTAAAAATGAATTTATTGATTTTGTAACGCGTTTATAAGTGAAAACAGGTTATCATGATCTCATGATAAACAAAATCCTCAATAGGTGTAAAGTCGTTGACCGGGATATAATATATTAGATGTTTGTATATAATACTAAAGTATGCGATTTTTTTTCATTATTTAGGTTAATTATTAGGGTTGAATGTAGGTAAAAGTGTTCATTGTAATCAGTGAAACACTTTTACTTACATTCTTTATTAGATTAAGTTTAATAAAAATTTAATAAATTGAAAAAGAAAGAAAAAAATAAGACAGAATTGGAAGTATATATAGAATTAATAAAAAAATTTCTTCAAAACAGATGCAATCACAAAGAACGGGAACTTATTTTAGACTGGTTTACACGTATTAAAAATGAAAAAGAAAAATTTTACCAGGAGGCGATTCATAGCTACAGTGTCAGCAAGCTCTCTTGCTGCTGTGGCTTCAAGCGCTATTCCAATGATTGGATGTGCAACCAATAATGCCAAAAAACTGGCGATCCTTGGGGGTGAACCGGTGCGTAATAAGAATAAAAACTGGCCCAAGTGGCCGTATGTAGACGAAGAGGTTTTAGACTCGGTCATGAAGACTGCCAAGAGTAGAATATGGTGTAGAATTCAATCCGGATCAAGAGTTCCTATATGGGAAAAGGAATTTGCTAAATTAGAGGGGGCCAAAAAATGCGTAGCTGTCCAAACCGGGACTGCTGCACTACACACCTCCCTGGAGGTGTTGGGAATTGGTCCCGGAGACGAAGTCATAACCTCTCCACTTACCGATCCGGGAACCATAGCTTCGATATTGAATGTACGAGCTCTACCGGTAATGGCTGACCTGGATCGGGAGTCTTTTCAAAACGATGCAGAAGATATAGAGAGAAGAATTACGGAAAACACAAAAGTCATTATGCCAGTTCACATTGCGGGGACGCCCTGCGAAATGGACCGAATCATGGCGATTGCAAAAAAACACAATCTATTGGTTGTTGAGGATAGTTGCCAGGGTCATCTTGCCGAATATCAAGGAAAGAAATTGGGTAACTTCGGCGATTTGGGATGCTTTAGTTTTCAGTCCAGCAAAACTATTTCTTGTGGGGAAGGCGGAGCAATCATAGGAGATAATGAAGAACTGATGGAGAAGTGTTATACTGTACAGAACCACGGCACCTCGCGTCAGGGACGTACCGAAACAATTGGACCTAAATACCGGATGAATGACTGGGAAGCAGCGGCTCTGCTGGGTCAGTTACCCGGGGTGAAAGAACGCTTCGTTCGTCGCAACGAGAACGCCGACTATTTAACTTCCAGGCTTAAAGATTTTCCAGGACTTGTCCCTCAAAAAAAGTATAAAGGAACGGGTAGAGTTCCCTGGTATCTTTATATGATGAGCTATCACAAGGAACACTTCAATAATGCAGATCGCAGTAAATTTCTGAAGGCCCTCTCGGCCGAAGGTATTGTTTTGAGTTCTTATATATCGAATGGATTACATAGAGAGCCTTGGACTGACCACATTTTGACCTTAAAAGTGTATCAGAAAATGTACTCTCCTGCCAGACTAAAGAGATACCGCGACGAATTAAGCTGTCCCAACTGCGATAAGGTTACCGATGAGGAATTAGTCATGCTTTGGTCCTCGGGTCCTCTTCTCGGAACCAAGGAGGACATGGATGATGTAATCAATGCCATTATGAAGGTTTACGATAACAGAGACAAACTGAACTCTATATAATAATTGTTAATAAATTAAAATCAATAGTTATGTCAAAAAAAAAGTACAAAAGACGAACATTTTTAAAAAACAGTGCACTCACTGGTTTGGGAATAGGACTAACTGCTAGTGTGATACCAACCCTGATTGCTGGTTGCGCAAAAGATGCTAATACTCTTGCAATCCTTGGAGGTAAACCAATACGGGAAGGAAAGGAATGGCCATCCTGGCCACCGTGGAATCCTAATATAGAAAAGTATGTTATTCGGGCTGGAAAAGGAGGAGGATGGTCGCGAATTAGTGGCAAGTCGGAAGCCGTGGAAGAATTTGAGAGTAAATTTGCCCGGTTGATTGGTACCAAACATGCCCTTGGCGTTCAAGCCGGAACTGCAGCAATTCATACGGCATTGGGGGCTCTTGGTATTGGCGGTGGTGACGAAGTATTGGTTCCGCCTTATACAGACCCGGGAACCATGACTGCAATTGTTCGCACAAATGCACTCCCGATTTTCGTTGATGAAGAATTAGAATCTTACCAGATTGATCCGGAGGACATGGAGCGAAAAATAACGGAACATACCAAGGCAGTTATTCCTGTCCATATAATGGGACAACCAGCAGACATGGACAGGATAATGCCTATTGCACGTAAACATAATCTATATGTCATCGAAGACGCTTGTCAGGCGCACTCAACTATCTACCATGGGAAACGGCTGGGGACCATTGGTGATATTGGCTGTTTTAGTTTTCAAGGAAGTAAAGTCCTGCCAACTGGAGAAGGCGGAGCTGTTGTCTGCAATGACGAAACACTTATCAACAAGTGCTATGCCTATCACAACCATGGCATAGGAAGGGGTGAAGTTACCTATAACGGTCCTAAATACCGGATGAACGAGTTTGAAGCGGCTGTGCTATTAGGTCAATTAACCGGAGGTTTTGAACAGCGGGAAAAAACGCGTTTGGAAAATGCCGAGTATCTAAGAAGTAAATTGGAATCGATTCCAGGTATTAAACTGCAGAATATTTACGGAGATAACCAGGGAACTTACTGGCTGTTCGGATTCCTTTATCTAAAAGAGCATTTTGGTGGTCTGGCACAAAATAAATTTTTCAAAGCTATACGGGCAGAAGGAATTCCGATGAGTACATATATCGGTAGTGAATTTCAGTTACGTGGCAGCCTAGATAAGGTTTTTGATTCCAGAACTTATCATGCATTGTACTCTAAGGAACAACTGGAACGGTGCCAGCACACCCGCGAGAACCTTCCCGTAAATAAGAAACTGTGCACTGGGGAAGTGATTTCAAAATTTAATCATCGATATCTGCTCGGCAATAGACAAGATATGGATGATATTTTCAGGACAATTGAAAAGGTTTATAATAACTCTGATAAAATCAACAAAAAAATATAATTTCACATAATTAATTTAATATGACTTTTGCAGAAGTGATGATATAAATAATTATGATTGCACGTATATATACCTAAAAAAATGGCTATCATCCTGCTATTCATAGTATAATACGAATGCTGTAACAATCGTAATATTGAGTATATCAGTCACATATAACTTATTTAAGGTATGTAAAGGAGTAATCAGCGATTTTTGTTGATTACTTATCATAGGCTATACTTGGTGAAAAAACTGAAAATGTTGTTCCCAAATTGAAAAAAATGCTGGACGATTCCTATGGAAATAAACGTATTGCAGTAGCAGAAGCCTTGTGTAGAATGGGAATTACTGAAAAACCCATTCAGATATTGGGGGAAGAAATGAATAACGACACCAGATGGGTTTCACTACATGCCGTGAGCGTTCTAAAAAGCTTGGGAAATATAGCTAAACCGGTCGAAAAAGAAATAATGGGAAATATAAATAATCGGGTAGAACGCAGCCACCATTTCAACAGAGCTTACATAGATTTACTTAATACAATGAAATTCAGCTTAAAATTTCCCATTTATTCAATATATTTTAATTTGTGCTAAATTAAATCAATTTGTTAAACCCCCTATATCGGAGGGAACTCATAGTTG
>CAZILY010000129.1:0-4969 GCA_964540175.1 uncultured Pelolinea sp.
CATAAAAACCCCGTTTACGGGGTTTTTCTTTTTCTGATAAAATCTCTCCAAAATGGAACTGATTAAACGCTTTGGTAAACAGCTCTCAACTGGATTATTTGTGGTAGGTATGCTGTTGATCGTTCTAAGCTTTTTCCTCTCTCGAGAACCAATCAGCGCAGAAATTTGGCTGGATGGAGGAAATGAAGCTGTGACTGTGGTGGTTGAAAGTCCTCTAGCAGCTAACTGGCTGCTTGAAGCTGGAATTCACATTTTTCCGAATGACAGTGTACGGTACGGCGGCATTCCTATTCCGTATGATTTCAGACTGCCTGCCAAGAATGGGCAGCACCTGTTGTTCAAACCTGCGGTTCCGATCACAATACAAACTGCTGATGAAAGCATCCAGTTTTATTCCGGTGCGCAAATGTTGGGAGAAGCACTGTGGAAACACGGTATTTTTCTGAAAGCAAGCGATGACCTTTCCCTCCCACTAAACACTCCTTTGGATCAAGCAGTAACAGTCACACTGCTTCGCAGCCAACCGGTGCGAATCCAATTTGCTGATGATGAGATAGAAGTGCCGGTTTCTTCTGCGACCGTTGGTTCAGCGCTGGCGGAAGCAGGCGTATCGCTTCAATTCCTGGATTATTCGGTTCCAGCGGCAGAAAAGCCGATACCGGAGGATGGGATAATCCGCGTTGTTCGTGTGAGGGAAGAGGTCCTGACAGAGGAGACAATTATTCCTTTTACTAAGGAGCGTGTATCTGACCCGCAGATGAACGTGGGTGATGAGCAGGTACTACAGGTGGGTGATAATGGTATCCAATCTGCCACGGTGCGTGTGCGTTACGAAGATGGGGAAGAGATGTCACGAACGATTTTGGCGGAATGGGTATCCAAAGCGCCGGTTGCTCACCGCATTGCCTATGGCGGAAATGTGTTTGTTCAGACCTTCGATTCTTCAGAGGGTTCAGTGGACTATTGGTTGGCTATGGATGTTTACATCACATCGTATTTAGATACCGGCAGTCCAACGGCCAGTGGTGTGTGGCCGTATTATGGTGTGATTGGTGTCACGCCGGAATGGTATTCGATCCTGAAAGGTTCCAGTATTTACGTGCCGGGGTATGGGGTTGGGACTGTGCTGGATGTTTGTCCAGGGTGTGTTGGTAAGCCGTGGATCGATGTGTTCATCCCAACAGATCAGTATGTGGGGTGGAGCCGGACGGAAACCGTGTATTTTTTGCCGCCTGTGCCGGAGAGTTTTACCGGTGAACTGCCGTGATATTTGAGCCGCTGGCTGTGTCTTCTCTGATGCGTGATTACGGCATTAAGCCTAAAAAAGGGTTGGGGCAAAATTTTTTGGTCGATGAAACCTATCTGGCAAAGATAGCGGAAGCTGCCCACATTGATAAAAACACGGATGTACTGGAGATCGGCGCTGGATTTGGAAATCTCACCCGTCATCTGGCCGCAGCCGCTCGCCAGGTGATCGCTGTTGAGATAGATCGACAACTGATCCCGATCTTAGAGAAAGTCACGCGTGAGTTTATGAATGTGCGGATCGTCCAGGGGGATATCCTGGAACTTCCAGTGAGTGATCTGATGGATGCCCCTGGATATGTGGTGGCCGCGAACATTCCTTATTACATCACATCAGCGCTGATCCGTTATCTACTTGAATGCACGGTTAAGCCGAGCGTAATCGTGTTGACGATTCAACGGGAAGTGGCACGCCGGATTTGCGCGGAAGCGGGTGCATTAAGCTTGCTGGCGTTGAGCGTGCAGGTGTATGGTTCTCCAAAGATCGCCGCCCGCATACCTGCCGAGGCATTTTATCCTGTGCCTAAGGTGGATTCCGCTGTTTTGGTTGTGGACCTATATGACCAACCCATGATCCCAAATGTGCAGCTGAGCCATTTCTTTCGGTTGGCGAAAGCGGCTTTTACACAGAAGCGCAAGATGCTGCATAATTCGCTGGCGGGAGCACCCGAGCTGAATAAAGAGAAAGCTGGATTTTTATTATCACATGTGGACATTGATCCAAAACGCCGTGCTCAAATGTTGACTCTTGATGAATGGCTGCGGTTGACGAGTGCCTATAAGGATATGTTGAAAGATTAAGCTTGGATGGTCATTTAGAAAGCGGTTTCAAGTCGCGGTATTGGCGAGGGAGTGCCCATACTCTCAGGGCGGCTTCGATTTGAATATTGAAGGACATCTTAGATTTTCCCCAGCGGCGCTCTGCAAAATAGATGGGAACTTCCTTGAATTTAAAGCCAAGTTTATGGGCAGCGTATGCCATTTCTACTTGAAAGATATACCCATTTGAGCGCACCTGTTCTAATGGCAATGCATCTAAGGTTTCTCTGCGCCATAAGCGGAAACCGCCGGTTGTATCACGGATAGGCAGGCGTAAGATGGTGCGGGCGTAGAAATTCCCAAATGTGGACAGCCACTTGCGCCAGAAAGGCCAATCCTTGTCGAGGCTGCCTCCGGGCATATAACGGGAACCAACAGCTACATCACAGGTTTCCAACGCGGCAGCCAGCTCGAGCACTTTTCTGGGAGCGTGAGAAAGGTCCGCGTCCATCTGGCCGATGGCATCCGAATCCCCCTTAAGTAATTCTGTGAACCCTCGAATATACGCGCTGCCGAGACCGAGCTTACCAGCGCGGTGGATGACGGACACGTGTTTTGGGTTGGCGCGCGCGAAATCATCGGCGATCTGCCCTGTGCCATCACTGCTGTTATCATCCACAACTAATACACTGAGATTAGCCATAGGCAGGTCAAAGAGCGCAGCGAGTAACTTCGGCAGGTTTTCGGCTTCGTTGTAGGTTGGAATAATAATCGTGGTTTTCAATGTGCACTCTCTTTTTTGCAGTAGTTCAGTCATTATACCTAAAAATTTTCCTTTGAAATGACCCGCACAGATATATTCGATATATAATGTTTTAAAGACACATTGAATAGAATGGGTGATGATTCGCTTGTTTTCATCACGATGAGTTTAGATGTGAAATACGATGTGGATTAGTTATCAAATAAATGGACACGTATAGAAACTGGTACAAAACAACGAGTATGGCACAATAATTGCACTTAATAATACATAGTTCTATGTATATAATTTAGAAGAAGGAATTAATTGGAGGAAGCTATGAATAAGAGAAGTGTTTTGGTTATTGTGTTATTGTTGACGGTTGCTTTGAGCGCATGCAATTTTCCGCTCGCGTTTGACGACCCAGCAGAAGTGGAAAACGCGGTCGCGGAGACTGTTGCTGCGTATGAGGCGGAGGAGGAAGTAGTTGTACCGACGCTGGTGTTGCTTCCGACAAGCACGCCCATGCCGATACTGACCACTGAACCGGTTGTTACTGAAGACCCAACGACTACTGAAGAACCAGAACCCACGAAGGTGCTGTGCAACTCTGCTCAATTTGTATATGAGACTGTACCGGACAATACTAAATATGCCCCGGGAGCAACCTTTGATAAGGGATGGACGCTGCGTAATGTAGGTTACTGCACCTGGAGTGCGGACTATAAACTCGCTTTTGAGAGCGGGGATAAGATGAATGGCCCTGACGTAAAAGCGATTGGCGTGGAAGTGGCACCCAACGGGGAAGTTGAGATTGTGCTGAGTTTAACGGCACCATCTACAGTGGGCACTTACCGCGGATACTGGGTACTGCAAACCGCTGACGGCGCAGATATTGGTCCGATGTGGGTGCAGATCATCGTAGAGTAGAATCTTCCAAATAAAATAGATTATGTGGGCTGGCATCACTGCCAGCCCATTTTGGGTTGGGACAGCAAATGCGCGGAGTTTGTTAGATAGCGGAAAAACATCTATAATTTGAATGTTTATTACTAAAGGTGCTAGGAAACTGGAGGTACATATGGCTAAAAAGACAGGTGCTGCTGTGGTGCTGATTATTGCGTTGATGCTCTCTGCGTGTAATTTTCCGCTGATCAGCAGTTCGAACGAGCAGGACCCGAATGCGCTCTCGACCGCTGTGGCAGAAACTGTGCAGGCATTGAACGCGCAGCCAGAATCGCAGGAAACGCAGCCAGACACCCCGTCCGCGGGACTGCCTACATTAACCCCTCTCCCTACCTATACTCAGCCGGCTGTGCAATCACCGCCAACCCAAACACCGCTGCCGTGCAATAAGGCGCAGTTCGTGAGCGAGACGATCCCGGATGATACGGAGTTTGGGAGTGGAGAAGTATTTACGAAGAGTTGGACTTTTAAGAATACCGGCACGTGCACGTGGAACACGGATTATAAGCTGGTGTTCGCGACGGGCGACGCGATGAGCGGACCGGCTTCGGTAAACCTGGTGGGCACGGTGGCGCCAAACGCACAGGTGACCATTTCGGTTGACCTGACCGCGCCAACGGATACCGGGATACACACCGGTTATTGGAAACTGCAGGCAGATGACGATGAGCAGTATGGGCAGGTGTATGTGAGGGTGAAGACGAAAACGGTGTTTTTCCAGGTGACGAGCGTGAGTTACTATATGCCGCAAGAGACGATCGAGATTGCTGTGGGATGCTCGGGAGATGTGGTGATAAGTGGGGAGATCACAACGAGCGCTGCCGGACAAGTAAAGTATTACTGGACGGACAGTGAGGGCGGGCAGTCGGCGACGCAGTCAGTTACTTTTGATGCGGCGGAAGCGAAGATCGTGCAATATACGATGAACGTGACCATTCCTGGTGCGAAATGGGCAAAATTGTATATTGACAACCCCAACCATCAGCTGTTCGGACCGAAGAATTTTACCGTAAATTGTACGCCTTAGAATGATTGAAAATGACGAGCGGCGCGGATTCCCGCGCCGCTTTTTTTGGCCCGATTGACAGGGGGATGAGATACGATATAATTCCCGCATAACCTGGCGCACTAGCTCAATTGGCAGAGCAACTGACTCTTAATCAGTAGGTTCAGGGTTCGATTCCCTGGTGCGTCACT
>CAZILY010000130.1:0-3118 GCA_964540175.1 uncultured Pelolinea sp.
TTTTCTTAATTAATGAGAGATTGATAATGCTCAATTGTCTGGCTGGATGGTTCTGCACCAATTTCCTCTAAGAGGATCGCACGGCATTTATTGAATTGACGGTGTACGGCAGATTTGTTGCCCAGGGCTGCATATGCGCTCATGCAGATGCGGTGGAGCGGCTCATTATACGGGTCAAATTTAAGCGCTGAGTGGGAAATTCCCAAACATGCTTCGAATTCTTTATTGTCCAGATACAAAAAGGCGAGTTCTTCTGCTGCTTTTGCATACATCCCTAAATATCTTTCCCTGTCTGCAGCAGCCCATATTTCATCCAGGCGGGGAAGATAGGTGCCCTTATACAAGGATACGGCTGTTTCAAATGTCTTAATTCTTTGGTCAACACTTATTTTTTCAGACGCTTTTTTTATGGCTGCAATAAAATTCTGTACGTCATATTCATAATCAACGGCACGATTGAACAAATAGTAATTATCCTGAAAATTCACGACATCCGACCCGATGGCATGGCGCATTCGATAAATGGCATTCTTGAAGCGCAGCTTTAACTCACTCGAAGACGCGTCCGGCCAAAAAATCACACCAACTTCTTCTTTAGTTAACCCTTCGGGATGTGCAAGGAAAACCAGGAAGAGATCGCGTGACGTTTGCGTTTTCCAATCAGAAATTTTCAGCGCACGCTGGTTGATATTCACTTCGATTGATCCAAATGTGCGGATGATGATCTTTGCAGGTGCGAATGGAATAACGGACGCTTGTTTGCGAATTATCCGCCGGCTTTTCTGGGCTGATTTTTGGAATTGATCGACTTCTTTTAATAATCTGGAGATCTTCACTCCAAGGTCTTTTTCCCTGCTTAGTGGTTTGAGAAAATTCTTTATGTCATTAGCTACTGACATACTCGGTATATACCGCTGGGGTTCGGAGAGTTTCTCCATTATGTTGTCGAGAAACTGGATCGATTTTTCTGAATCTCCTGTCTTGATGAAGGATAAGAAGAGATAAAACTGATTATGGACCGCATCTTCTATATGCCCTTCCTTTTTAAAGAAGTCTTCTGATATTAATAAATTCTCAATTGCCTTCCCGTAATTTTCTGTCCAAAAATCGATTATGCCTTGTTCAAGGCGGTATTTATTGATCTCATAAAGCGAACCGCTTTTTTTTGCGATTGTTTGAGCGCCCCGAATTTGCAGTTGTGCTTTCTGAAATTGATTTTTATTAATACTTAATCTTGATTGAGCTGTTTTGAGATAGAAAAGAAGGAATTGATCTTCAATTATTAGCGCAATCTCAAGCGCTTTTTGGTATGCGTCTTCAGCTTCTTCAAGTGCACTTAGATCTCGATAAAGATCTCCAATGCTTGCGAGTGAGTATCCTTCCATGCGCCGATTGCCAGTGGCCTGAGAATAACGCATGGATTTTTCAAGGTTATAAAAGCTTTTTACAAAATCGCCTTTTGTATGATTCAGAACGCCTAGGTTATTAAGAATGATTGGCTGCCAGGTGGAATCCCCCACGGATTGCCAATATGCTAATGAGCGCGTATATGCTTTTTCTGCTTCTGAAATTTGGCCCTGCGTCTCATAAATAGCACCAACTTCGATAAGAATTCGAGCTGTGTCTTCTTCCCTTTGGTTTTTTTCACAGAGATGAATGGCTTTCTTAAGAATTATTAACCCCTCTTTTAAATTTCCTCTTTGATAAAAGATGATGCCTTTTGCGCGCAACGCTTCAGAATACAAATGATTCAAAGAAGGCTTCTTTTTTGTTAACGAAATTGCTTCTTCCGCGTCACGCATGGCATTTTTATAATCCCCTAAAAACTTCAAAGCCACGGATCTTCGGATGAGGTTATCTGCTAAAGACAGATTGTCTTGTTTATCATGCAGTAATTTGATGACGCGATCAAGCAGTTTGCGTCCCTCCTGGATTTTTCCCTGGCTCACTGTAACACTTGCGTGGATCGAGAGCAGTTTGGGATTGTTATTATATAGATTCTTGGGGATGATCGAGATCCAGGAGGCAAGTTTTTTTATCTTTCCTTTTGAGATAAATTCTGAGCCAATATTGCCAACTAACTCCGCAATTGCTTCTTTATCTCCCAGACTTTCATAGATCTCAAATACCTTTTCCCAGTTGCCTTTTTCTTTAAAATAACGGGCAAGTTCTAATTTGATATTGTGTGCATCTGACGGCCGGGTTTCTTGGATTGCTGCTTGAAGGAAATCGCGAAACAAGTGGTGATAACGCAACCAAAGTGATTTCTCACTAACCGGAATGACAAAGAGATTATTCTGGACAATGTGATCCATTAGAGCATTCCAATCAGCTTTTTTGGATAATGCCTTTTCAATCACAACCCTGCATAAATCTTCGTTGAACTCTTCAAGCAGAGATGTATTTAAAAGGAAATCTTGTATATGTTGAGGCTGTTGATCTAATACTTGTTGGGCCAGGTATTCGTATAAACCTATCCCAGAAGTTCTGGTCACTTTTCGGGTTTCTCCCAGGCCCTTTTTTAAAGTTTGGGAGGTAAGCAGAAGGCCGGTTATCCACCCCTCAGTGTTAGCCGCCAGGTCTTTTGCCTGCTGTGAGGTGATTGGTTTATTAAAAAGCTGGTTGAACAATTTCAGGATCTCGTCTGGTTGGAACGCCAGTTCTTCGACAGATAAACCGCCTACTTGGGAGCGCGCGACCATTAGCGGGAGGTCTGGCAGAGTCAATAATTTTCTGGAAGTAATCGCTACATGGCAGTTCTCATCGGCTCGTTGAACAAAATCACTGAGGAATTGGTCAATTTTTGGGCTTGATTTGAGAAGATGGTAATCATCTAAGACGATGATAAAGTGCTCAGTTATTTTTTCGAAAATATCATTGGTGATGGTTGTTATTAAGAAATCTAAATTAATCTGATCCGATGGTGTGGTTTCTAATAGTTTAATTGCCTCTGACCCAAAATCGGGAAATTTTTGTTTGATTGAATAGATAAAATGGGACAGAAATCTGGTGAGGTCCTGGTCGATGGGTTCGAGAGCCAACCAGCAAACCGGCCAATCAAATTGGTGAGCGAAGTCAACGAGCAGGGTGGTTTTCCCATACCCGGCTGGGGCAGCAA
>CAZILY010000130.1:3218-4925 GCA_964540175.1 uncultured Pelolinea sp.
TTTATGAAAATTATCCATATAGTAGGCGCGAGGCCGCAATTTATTAAGGCAGCAATGATTTCCAGGGCTTGGAATTCATCTGATGGTGAGTATCTACTGCATACTGGTCAGCATTATAGCGTTAAGATGTCACAGTTGTTTTTTGATGAATTGAAACTGCGGAAACCGGATATAAACTTAGAAGTTGGCAGCAGCAACCACGCAAAACAGACCAGTAAAATGTTGACAGGAATCGATCAATATTTGGAAGATATCCAACCTGACCACGTGATAATTTATGGGGATACAAACTCCACCTTGGCGGGTGCGCTGGCGGCGAGCAAACGGGGAATTCCTTTATCTCATGTGGAGGCGGGACTGCGGTCCTATAATCGCAGCATGCCAGAAGAAATCAACCGTATCGTAAGTGATCATTTATCCGATCTGCTTTTTTGCCCAACCGAACAAGCAGTAACAAATCTTTCAACTGAAGGAGTTACAGATAATGTGCATCTCGTCGGGGATGTGATGGCCGATGCCTTGTTTTTCTTTATTAAAATCGCGAATAAGCAGTCAAAAATCTTAGGATTACTAAATCTTCAACCGAAAAAATATGTTTTAGCCACAGCACACCGAAGTGGAAATGTGGACGACAAGAAAAAATTATCACAGATCATAGGCGGTTTACAGAAAATTGACCAGGTCGTTGTGCTTCCTCTTCATCCTCGTACAAAAAAGATGATGGAAGCTTTTAACCTTTCTTTTTCGGAGAATGTCCGAGTGGTGGACCCGGTTGGTTACCTCGATATGCTTATTTTGGAAGAAAACGCGGAATGCATTTTAACTGATTCCGGGGGAATACAAAAAGAGGCATATCTGCTTGGAGTGCGGTGCATCACTATGCGAGAGGAAACGGAATGGGTGGAGACTGTAGATGCTGGGTGGAACCTGTTGGTTGGGGCGGATCATGAGAAGATCACAAATGGTTTTTATGACTTTTGTCCCGAAGAAAACAGGCCGCAAATCTATGGGGATGGCGATGCCGCTGATAAAATAGTGAAGATAATAAAATCATCCTGATCAGGAGGTAAACGTTGGCCCCTTTAATTCACGCGACTGCAGAGGTTGCTGATAACGCAAAAATTGGAGAGAATACCAGTATATGGCATCAATGCCAGGTACGCCCAAACGCAGTGATTGGTGAAAACTGCAATATTGGCAAGGGTGTATATATTGATGCGGATGTTCATATTGGGGATAACGTAAAGATTCAAAATTACGTTTCTGTATATCACGGAGTTACAATTGAAGATGGCGTTTTTGTTGGTCCGCATGCTTGCTTCACGAATGATATGCGTCCGCGTGCAATCAACGCTGACGGCTCACCAAAATCTGCCGATGATTGGGTATTAAGCAAGACGCTGGTTAAGAAAGGGGCAGCGATCGGTGCGAATTCGACCATTCGTTGCGGAATTACGGTGGGCGAATGGGCGATGATCGGGTCTGGCAGTGTGGTAACTCGCGATGTTCCGGATTACGGATTAGTGTTTGGCAATCCGGCCCGCTTGCATGGTTTTGTTTGCCCATGTGGTGAGAAAATGGAAAACTCAGGAGAACGAGAAGGTGCTGTAATGGCGAAGTGTCCTGCGTGCGGTTATTTGGTAAAAATAAAAAAAGAAATTTGGAGTAATGCAATATGATACCTATGGCTAAGCCAATAATTGGTGA
>CAZILY010000131.1:0-4878 GCA_964540175.1 uncultured Pelolinea sp.
GATTTTTAATTGTGACCTTGGCAGGCTTATCAAGATAGATAACCTCCCCGGCCTTAAACCGCAGCGGGGAAAGAATTTCATAGACACCCTTGCCGACTATTTTCACTACACCGGTCCGCCGGAGAGCCTGGGCTTCAGACATCCCGACACGACCGGAATATAGCGAAATAATACTGGTTGTTTGATATTGTTTCAAAAAACCCCCTTTTATGCGAATGTCAAAAGACACGCATTCTGCCAGTACCCGTAATCAACTGCTCGCCATGCATCCACACCATACTGGTGGGCGTCATTGTCAAACTCGTACTCACTGCCATAGCCTTTGACTTTCAGGTCAACAGCCATTTCTTCCTGGCGGACAAGCGCTTTCATTGCACCGTCAGTCCGGAACATTGCAAACTTTGTGGTCCAGCTTGCAGCGTCCAGGCGGGGATTGACAGCAACCTCAATTTTGAATTTCTGTTTCATGGCTACCAGTGCGTTCTGGGCCGAATCCTGCTGAGTTGGAGTCTGAATGGCCTGTAACGCTGAGTGCATATAACTAACCGGCACCATTGCCAGAAACGAAGTTGCGTTCTCGTTCATCGGCTCGCCCTGATCATCAAGAAAACTTGTAATGAGGCCTATTGCCCTAGCGAATGCCATCTGCATATCTTCAACAGACGGAGCAGTTGTAGACCCGGATTTATTAACCGGGTATGAAGCCAAGGTATGACCAACATCATTTGACTGCGTGCCGGAATCGCCTTCACTGTGATCGGTATCAAAGAAATACTGACCGTCATAACAATCCGTAGCTTCACCGGCCACAATAAGCGCCGATAAAAGCTTGGCCCAATGTGCATTGGTACGTTGAGCAAGCTCCTGAATCCGGATCATTGCCTGGCCTGTTTTGTCGCGTCTCAGATCACGCACAAGCATATCCAGAGTAGCTTCGTAATGCACATTTGAAATGGTGTAGCTGGTTTCCCTCACACCTTTGGCATTACGACCACCGATCCACTCGCGCAGCGCCGGGGTCTGCCCCAACCAAGCGTATTCCTCCGACGCCTGGTCACTGGTAAAGTAATTTGACAGGCCCGAAACCCAGTCGGCACCCACATCCTGATCCAGTTCCTTAAAGAACCATCCTACAATTTGCCGTTCTGTAATTTTGTCCATTCCCATTTTTAAATCTCCTTATGATTATTTTTTATGTTTCTTTGGCCCAGGTTCCGACCATTTTTTGAGCCACCCACCCGGTCGGATCACCATAAATCAGATCAACATAATCGCCCCGATTGGCTGTTGTCTTTGTCAGAACCAGGTTTTTAGTATCGGCTGCCGTCAATCCGGGTGCGCCAATCCCTACCGTAGTCGGTGTAATGGTGATGATTGAAATGCCATAAGCAGCCGCGCATGAAACCCTGACAGCAATTCCGGTTGTGCCTATCGTGTCCAGCGTGATCACTTTTGAATCTGTGGTGACCTGCAGGACTTTTCCAGTATCGCCTTTATCCAGAGTTTGATTTGCCGAAATGGTTTCAGCGGTCAGTCCTTCATGGGGGTCAACCAAAATACCAGCGTTAAACTCGACAATCGCAACCGCTGCCGAAACGTATCTCCGCACAAAACCGATAAAAACCCCGGACGCTTTGAGAAATGAAAATGCGTTATCATCTTGCGCATAAACAGGTTGGCCAACATCTGTGATCACCGCGCCGGTTACAGCCAATTTCACGGCACCGGATTTGATCACACGAACATTAATTGCAGCAGCGGCACCTGCGGAGTTGGCAGCCTGCTTTTCTGCAAAACCGACAAACCGATCAACACTGGTCAAAGGCCGAGCGTGGCCGGTAGCTTTAACCAACCCAACTGCCGAACCTTCATAAATAATATCGGCTGCAATAACCGGAAACTCGTTCCGGGTCCCGATTTCAGCATCTCTGTATGTATCTGTCGCTAAGGTCGTCATTTGTTATGCCTCCCTTTTACTTTTCAGGATTCTGACGTGGCCGCCCCTGTGGGCCGTGAAATACGCCTTGAATGAATCGAAATCACTATCAAATTCATTACGCAGCGCCTTGTCACCGTCCCAGGTCAACTTTGCCTGTTCTTCAAGCGGTAATTCAGGATCGATTTCTTTTTTGACAACCACGAGCGGTATGGTCGCAACAACAGGTGCGATACCATCAGCCTTGAGCGCCGCTTCTGCGACTAAGCGAACAGCCTTTTCAGCGGCCAGCACCTTAACGGCTGCCATTGGCCCGGTTGTTTCGCCGTCATACATCAGCCCGGTAATCAGGGCTTCATGTCCCGGCATGGCCTGTTCAGAGACAGATTTTATTCTGGCACTCTCCGCTTCCGCGCCTTCCGTGATTCCTTTTGCCAATGCATCGGCTCTGATTGTTTCCAGCAGCGCCGGTGCGTCCTTTTCCAAAACGTCCATTGTAATATCCATTTCGTCTCCTTTTATGGATGGTTTATGTTTTGCACCATCGTTCGGCGCTGATTTACCGGCCATCTTTTTAAGCTGATCCGGTACATTTTTATAATTTTTCAACTGATTAAAAATTTGTAAATTTTTAGGATCAGACGCCGCTGTTATTTTGTCGGCAAACCCAAGCTCAACAGCATCTTTGGCCATCATCCACGTCTCTTCATCCATTAAACCAGACAACTTATCATCTTCAAGCCCTGTTTTATTTTTATAAACTGTTATCAGGCTGGTTTTGATCTGATCCAAAAGTTTTGACATTCGCGCCATATCTCCCGAATCGCCGCCGTAAATACTGCCCCATGGATTATGAATCATCATAAAAGCGTTTTCAGGCATTTCAACAGTTCCAGACATTGCAATAATAGATGCAATTGACGCAGCAAGACTGTCGATTTTGATCAATATTTTCGCAGGATGGTCCTTCAGGGCATTGTAAATTGCCAGCCCGGCAAAAACGCTGCCACCGTCACTGTAAATTTTTACAATTATTTGCTTTGCTTTTATGGCTCTGAGCGCCTCAACGACCTCTTTTGCACTTAATTCATCCCAATAATCGCCGATAATTCCGTAAATTAAAAATTCTACGGTGTCATCGCCCTGATCCCTGATTTCGTATTTATTTTCCATTATCTACCTCCACCGGATCAACTATTTCCACGATCAACCCGTCTTCTTTTCGTTTTTTAAATTCCTTGACCTGCTGTTTATGGTTTCTGTCCCAATCGCCTCCGGTCAGTTTTGGAGTTTCCTCGGCCAATGTTGAGAACCCGCCGTCAACTCGTTCCCTGGCCGCCTTCACTGCTTTGGATTCGTCGATTTGACCCAGGGCCGGGCCAATAAAATCACATCCAAGATAAGCCGCCTTGATCGCCGGGTCAGATAAATACCCGGGGGCTGCAATTCTGCCAGACGCTACCGCCTCGTACATCCAAACCTCGTAAACAGGCCGTAAAAAATTGTCAGACAGATGTTTGCGCTCAGACATGACGTATTTCATAAACTCAAGGATAGCCCCGCGCGCTGCCGAATAGGACGCGGCAAAATGCTTAACAAGAATTTCAAAGGGGATTTCAAGGGCAGTGCCGATTTGTCGCAAAATTGAAGTTACAAAGGTATCAAACGCAGTATTTGGCCGTCCGGGGTTGCTATCATGAATACTTTCACCGGCGGCAAGATCCATGATTAATCCGTTGCCAAGCTTTAAATCCTTGTCTGATGTCTTACCGCCTGATTCCTTCCCAAAATTGGTAAGATCCGGGCCGCTGTTGCCGTCTTCTGTTTCGATAAAAACGGTAAACATGCCGGATATAACCGCCGCATTGATCTCCGCTTCGGTGTACCTGGAAAGTTGTTTTAGCGGTTCGATTACTGCTGCCAGGTCTGGAACGCCCCGACTTTGCCCTGGCCGGGTGGGATTGAAATAATGGACTATATTCCTGAGGCCGGTTTTCGCACCAAACGCCGGGATCTCGTCCCGATCCTTGGATACTGACAAACTGTTACCGGGATGCTGTTTTAAAACATAATATTTGACGGGTGCGCCGTTCTTGTCTCTCTTGATACCACCGGAAAGGCTGGCCGTATCCGCTTCGGAAAGGCTATTCGCCACCCGATCCGCTTCTATAATCTGCAATTTCAAATCATAGGGGCATCCAAGGCGGGTAATCCGGGGAAGCAGAATAAAAACATCGCCGTTTTCCTTAGCCTGCTGGTACACTTGCCGAATCCGGTCCACACCTGTCAACGTCCTGGCAATGTCAGTATCTTTCGACTCCCAGAATAGCCTCCACTCCCTTTCCGTCTTTGCTTCCCAGGCGTCCGCCTGATCATCTGTAAGATTAATCGCGTCCCGATCAATTCGAGATTGCAGCCGTAACCCTGTACCAACGACACCAGTTACCTTTGTTTTGATAGCTCCTGATGCAAGGGGGTTGTTACGCACAAGATCACGGCTGCGTTCCCTGAGGGTAGGGAGATCATTTAAAATGTCTGAATCGGGATCGTTTCCAAGGGTTTTCCATTGTGAAAGGGATCGGCGGGACTTGCTGGCACCATCATAAGAGCCGAAAACCTCCATGGCCGCACGGGATCGCAACCGGCGGGCAGCACGAATCGGCGCAAAATAAGAAAAAGCCTTGTCGATAAGGTTCTGTTTGACTTTAAGACCTTTGTTCCTAACTTTTCTCAACAGGGGGTCCCTCCCCTCATGCCGATACCGCCGCGTGTCAGCTTAGTTACTTTTTTCTGCCAGAAATCAATACGCTCCCCAATTTGCCCAAGATCCGCCCGTGAAAGCGACCGCCCGGCAATGGAATAACTTTGACCGGTTGCCACCGCGTCCTCTGCATCCATCCAGCTTGATAATTTCGCTTCGGCCTGGGCCAGTGTGATACCTG
>CAZILY010000132.1:0-4819 GCA_964540175.1 uncultured Pelolinea sp.
ATTTAGCGGTCAGTTTGTGGTGGAGCACAAGGATTGGTATCAAAAATTGGAGCAATTGATGAAAAAATACGGTAACCTAACCGTACTGGTCATGGCTTTCATACCGAATCCTTTGTTCGACTTGGCTGGAATAGCCGCGGGAGTGTTAAAAATGCCCGTAGCACGCTTTTTGTTATGGTGCGCGATAGGCAAGATCTTGAAAATGCTACTTTTTGCTTTCACAGGATCTTCTGTGATGCAGTTTATAGAGTTATAAGGTTTTACTTATCAGACTTCAATAACCCGGAAGAAACAGCGAGCTCCTGGGTCTCAGTAGTAATTTTACCTCTGCGGTGATCCTGAACAATTATCTCTAATTCATTGATCAGGTCATCCACATTTCTACCAGCGCTCTCCATAATTGAGAATCTTGTGGAACTTTCAGATGCTAATGATGATAAAAGGCATAGCTGTAAATGTGAATTAAATAAGATAGATTCAATTGTTCTTATAAGCAGAAGTGGGTCTGTATCGATGATGAATTCACAACTATTAGTATCTCGGGTATTCAGATCAATTCCTTCAAGTGGAAAGATGTTTTGAAGAGTAGTTATATATTTACTAGCACCAACATATTTATTATAAAGGACGGAAACTGATGGCTGTTGGAGATTGACATCATTGGAACGTGATAGGGAGATTACAAAGTCTTGTATATTCTTGATATCTGGAAAATCCATAGTATTGGTAAAGAGTAAATCTGCTCGTTTGAAAATTTGAGATAAACGTTTCCCAATTATTATGATGTCCAATTTATCATTATCGAATAAATTTTCCTGAAAAAACCAATTGTAGATATTCTTATTGAAATTACCGCATAAACCCCGGTTGCTGCCAATGATATAAAGAATTTTCTTCTGTGAATTCTCATGAGAATGCTCTATGTTGGCATTCTCTTGAGCAATTTTGTGAGCACTTTCAAGTTCATCAATATAGGATTTTAGGTTTTTATTTCTGTTTAGAGATGAACGCCAATTTGAAAGGGAAATTGTTCGCAATGCTGAAAGGAGTGGATCAATTGTTTCTATATTTTCTTTTCTGCGATATATTTTTTCAATATTCTGGGTCATTGATTAATAGGTCTCGAGTCTATTCAGATCCCATACGAAAACCACAGCTCCGCCGAGTTTCTGAGCACCTGAATTTTCGAGGATTTCCTGTTTTGTAAGATCGTCTTCATCAAGGGCAATATCTGTTTTGCAGCTATTCTTGATAATATCTAAGACATTATCAAGTGTTTCAGTGCTGACTGCGGTAAATAATGAGTACTGAGATTGGCGTAGCATCCCCCCTTTGGTTTCCATAAAAGTTGCTGAAAAACCAGCATTAATCAACGCATCGAGGACGTGTTCCGCTTCATTGCGGGGAATGACAGCCATTACCATTTTATTCATTAGCATCTTCTCCTTGGCGCCAGTGTAAAGAAAATGAATTAAGTAAATCTGTGATTTGTTTTTCAATAGCTGCTGAGAAAACTTTTTCAGTTCCAATTATTTCTAAAACATTGTTTTTGTTGTTTTTTGACCAGGTAAAAAGGTCTTTCTCATACTTCATTAGGTTAATCATTTTTATGGAATCTAAATATCCGTGGTTTGCGGCAAATAAGAGTAGAATTTGTTCAATTAAAGAATAAGGGCGGTGAATGGTTTGAGTGAGGATTTTTTGTAACCGCCGACCGCGTTGGATCATTTGTGTAGTGGATTCATCAAGTTCTGTGCCGAATCGGGTAAATTTTTCAACTTCTTCAAATTGGCTCAATTCAAGCTTGAGGGAATTTGCTAACCCTCGCATCATTTCAGTTTGAGCGGCACTGCCAACGCGTGAGACGGATATACCGATGTTAACAGCAGGTTTAAAACCTTTGTTAAATTTTCCTTTATCCAAAACAATCTGACCATCACATATTGAAATAAGGTTGGTCGGTATATAAGCGGAAATGTTGCCTTGCTGCATAGCAAGGATTGGGATCGCAGTGATTGATCCTCCCCCTTGATCGCTGTTCAGTTTACACGCGCGCTCAAGCAGTCTTGAATGGAGATAAAAAATATCTCCAGGATATGCTTCTCGACCTGGGGGCCTGCGTAAGAGTAAGCTCAATTCGCGATACGCGTCTGCATGTTTTGTCAGGTCATCAAAGATGATAAGTACATCATCTCCTTGATCAAGGAAAAACTCGGCGATAGTCATACCCGTGAAGGGTGCAAGGTATTTTTGAGCGGGAGGGTCGTCTGGAGCAGCCGAAATAACGATTGTATACTCAAGAGCCTTATTTTTCCTCAGAATGTCAGTTACGGTTAGCAAAGATGATTTTTTCTGACCAATGGAAACATATACACATTTAACGTTTTTTCCACGTTGGTTGATGATCGTGTCAACGGCGAGGGTTGTTTTCCCTGTTTGGCGGTCTCCAACAATCAATTCGCGTTGGCCTTTTCCGATTGGAAATAGAGCATCAATGATCTTGGAACCTGTTTGAAGAGGCGTGTTTACTGGTGAGCGGTGTGTGATATCTGGAGCTGGCCGTTCAATAAACCTAAAGTCCAAAGAATTGTTTTCAGGCCCATCATCAACTGGTTCTCCGAGAGCGTTTATGATCCTCCCAATCAGGTCATTTCCTACTGGAATTCGCAGCTTGTTTTTATCATGTGTAACTAAGCTTCCCCCCTGGATTCCTTCTTCACTTCCCAATAGAATTACGTCGAGAGATGAGGTGTGAAGATTAAGGATTAGCCCTTTTTCGCCATTTCCGAATATCACAAGTTCATCGATTGCCGCTTGGGAAAGACCAGAAATACTAGCGATCCCATTTCCGATATGTTGAACAGTTCCAACTTCTTCGAAATGGACAGTACTATTGATATCCTCGCTTTTTTGACGAAGGGATTGGATTATGGCTTCAGTTCTAGGGAAATACCCCTGCTCATTATCGGTTATGTGTTTTAATTTATTGATATGGTCAGATACCAAAGTGGAAAAGGATTCATGGGTATGATCCTTGGATATTTGATCCATATTAATCTTGATATCTAGGCTCATTTTTTGTTGTTTTTCTCTATGAGGTTATTTACTTCCAATGACGCCTCTTTTTTAATTTCATTTAACAATGCGTCAAGTGAATTATTGATAATAAAATCTCCTAATCGGATGCGGACGCCTGATCCCAGATCTTTTTTTAGAACCGTGTCGATTTTAACATTTTTATCTGCAAGGGCAGAAAACGTACGCACTATATTCGCTTGTTGTTCTTTTGAAAGCGGAAATGCGGTTTCAACTGACAATGTGGGTTCCCTGTCCTTTAGAGAGCGTCGGATAGTTTCAACACGATCCATTTCTTTTTTTCCAAGCTCCCAAATTCTTTTATTTGTTTGTTGAACTAACCCATTATGGATAACATCTGGTGAATTCTTAAAGAGGATATGTTTGACAATCTCCATTATTGAGGTAGTCAACTCATCGTTAAATTTTTCGATTGAGAGCTTCTGCTCAAGTTTTGCTGATTCCAATGCTTGTTTTATGATCTTCTCCGCCTCGATTTTTGTAGCGTCAATGATCTGGTAACGGCTTACCTCAAGCTCGGATTTGGCCTGTGAAATTCTCCCATCAATCAATGCTTGTGCGTTTTCTATTTGTTTTTGAAGATCTGTTTTTGCTTTTTCAGATTCCTTGAAATTACGAATGGCGGCATGTTCAATTTCTTCTAGTTTATTTTTTCTTTGCTGAACTCCTGAAATAATCTTCTTAAACATCAGAAAATAGAGAGTAACAGCAAGAATAACAAAGTTTATAATTTGGAAAAGAATTGTGGTGAAGTTTATGTCTAACATAGCCTAATTAAAGAACTGGATAACCAGTGGATTGGCAAACAAAAGGATCAGAATAACAAGAAGTACATAGATAGATGCCGATTCAAGCAGCGCCATTGAAATCAGCAGTGTCGTGCGGATGTCTTCCGCTGCTTCTGGTTGACGGATAATTCCATCCAATGCTTTTAGGACTGCTCTGCCCTCAACGATTGAAGGAATTGCAGTACCGATAATGATGCCGATGCCGCTGATAAGAATTGTTGTAAAAATGATTAGAAATTCTGGACCTAGTTGACTCATAATATTTCCTTTTTAATTTAGATTATTATTTGGCAGAAACTGCCATATCAATATACAAAGAAGATAACGCTGTAAACACATATGCCTGTAAAATTCCCAGGAAAAGGCTTAACCCAACAAATGGAAGCGGTGCGATCAGTGGAATCAATCCAAAAACAATTGCTGAAATGAGCTCACCACTGATGATGTTACCAAATAACCTCAATGAAAGAGACAAAGTCCTGCTGACTTGGCCGATGATCTCAAAAGGCAGTAAAAAAATGGGGGAAGCAAATCCCTTGAAGTAGTTCGCGAACCCCTTTTCTTGTACTCCATAAAAATGAACACCGAAAAAGACAACCAGGGAAAGGGCAATGGGTGTGTTGATGTCGCTGGTGGGCGCGGTTAGGATCGGAACGATGCCGATAGAGTTTGACACCGCTATAAAGATCGCCAAAGTGCCAAGCAGCGGAAGATACGTATCTGTATTTTGAACCGACATGACACTGGAAATTATTCCAGTTAGAGTCTCGCCGATCATATCAAGTGCAGTGGGGGAAAACTTAGAGATAAGCATTGCTGTTGCAATAATCAATGCCATTGCAGCCCATGTGGAAATAATTGTGCTGCTTATGGGAATTCCTAATATGTAAAAAACGATCTGAGGTGTGATTGATTCCAAAACCTATTCCTTATAG
>CAZILY010000133.1:0-4771 GCA_964540175.1 uncultured Pelolinea sp.
ATATGGCGGAAAAAAACATAAGTATCAACAAGATTGATTGAAAAGACAGTTTATTAAGCCCTTAATTTGAATATTTGAATTGGTAAATGATATTAAGAATCGCTTTGGTGAAATTATCACTATTGATTTTAGGTGCAATTGGGGTTAGGGAAGGGTAAATGCTCTAAAAATTGCCAATAAAGCATAAGATTAATTTAATTGGATTAACCAGCGATTTGATATCGATAAACGTTAAATAATAGAATAATATGAAATAATTGTTAAAAAAATAATAATAAAAGGAGCGAATAATGGCAGCTGCAACATTTAAAGCAGTATCTCGGAAAGGCAAAGAGGGATTGGTCGCAGAGAGTGAATCGCGTGGGTTTAAGATCATCATGGATGAACCGGAGAGTTTAGGCGGCACAGATAAAGGCATGAATCCCGTTGAAGGGTTACTGGTTTCTCTGGGCTCATGCCTGGTGGTCGTTGGATCGGCTTTCGCGAAAGCACAGGGTATCGACTTGCAGGATTTGTGGGTCGAGACCGAAGGCGATCTGGATCCTGATGGTTTTATGCTCGGTAAAGAGGGCGTTCGCCCTGGATTCGAGGATGTGCGATTTACTATTCACATTAAATCAAGTTCTCCGGAAGACAAACTGCGTGAGTTTAAAAAATTCATGGAGAGCCGCTGCCCGGTCAGTGATACGTTGGGTAATGGTACTCGAGTGACCGCAAGTGAATTAATTATTGAGCGCTAAGTAAAAATAATTTGGGCTGCCTATGAATTCACAGGCAGCCCAGTCATTCGTTTAAGTAGAATCTTTCAAGATCGTAAAAATTCCATAAATGGGTTTGTTAAAGACAGGGGTTTTTTATCCTATCTTGTCCAGCTCAAATTGGAGGTCAATTTTGATTCCGCCGAAAGGGAGACCATTTTCTGTGCAGTAATCCCGTACCAAAATCAAGCGATTAGGAATTTCTCCACCAATGATGGCTTCGATCTGGTCAACAGGTATGCCCCAGTTCAGGAGGTCTGCAAAAGTTGTCTGGCCAGCCACGACCATTTCATCTCCTTCGTGTATTGAATTTTCACTCTTTCTGTATACCTCTTCGTTGGATTGCGATTCGTCCGCCGGTAAATTATATTCAATCGGCTCGGAGCCGATTTCTATCTCGATAGTGTACTTGTCCAAGTAGGCGATCTGCTCTGCGGTCAGGACAGCGTGGCTTTTTAAAATATCCACTGCTGGTCGCAGCAGGTAGGTGTCTTCCTCGTCTGAATCCAATTCATAAGGCAGGCCTGTATAGAGCGCAACGAACCATTTCATTGAACCATTCCCGATCTCTTGCTCCCCCTCAAATTTGGGATAGATGGTTTCGAAATCTAGATTTTGGAAGGTGGCTGGATCGACATCCGCCGGCAGCGCAAAAGCACGGCATAGTATCTCCAGGGGAATATCGAATAACTCACTGATATCGCTAAAACGATGAGAGCCGCGAATATCAGCGGGATTATAAGTTCCGGCACCTTGATTGGCCTGGATATTAACAGAGTTTCTGGATAACTGAGGATTCCACAGGCCTAAAACGGACGCACCCATAATTCCTCCGAATATTACGATGGCGATGATAGCGCCTAAAGTTTTTGATCGTATTTCCATTATCGACCTCCTTTGGTTGAGAAGGTTACAGTGTTGTCAACTGGACAGTTTGCCTCGGATGTACATTCAAGGCAAACAATGCACTGGTGATCTCGCACTACATCCACCGTGTGCACGGGGATGTTCATGGGGCAAGCTCGAGTGCACAAATTGCATGATGTGCATGTCGAATCCTGACGGCGGATAGAGAAAATACTGAATAGGTTGATAATTCCAAGCACAGCTCCGTAAGGACAGGCATATTTACACCAGGGTCGTTCAACTGCTAATGAAGCCAGCAGAATGATTCCCAGCACTACCAATCCTGTGATGGCGACCTCCCCCGTCCAAAAATTAAACAAAGCATAGTATGGATCGATATCACCAAAGGCCAGTTTACCCGATATGGCGGTCATGGTAAGCACCCATGCCAGCATGAGGTAGCGCAGATAGCGCATATACTGGTCAATTTTACGTGGTATGAACTGATTATAGCGTTTCTTGAATATCCGCTTGCCCAGCTTGCCAACCCACTCCTGAACACTTCCAAGGGGGCATACCCAACCGCAGAAGGCTGACCCGAACAAAAAGGTCAGACCGAATACCAAAATCATCAAGATGAAAGAAGATTCATGGATTTTCTGTGTGAAGGTGCCTACTGTGACAAACTGATAGAGGGATACCACACCCCCAAAGGGACAGACAGCGTGCAGCGATACGTTGGACAACGCTGGAATTAAAGTCCCATCCAGAGCGTGATTTGCCGCGATCAATGCGATAAGTACAAAGAAAAATACTTGCAACACTGTTCGAGCCCAAATCTGTTTCTTGAGAGATAGCTTCATTTTCTTGTTCCTCCTGTGATTATCAATATGCAATTTTAGCAATATGGATAAAGGATTTAGTGAAGACAAGATGGTTTTGTGTGAAGATTACATGAACTCACTGTATTATCACTTTCGATTAATATTATTGATGAGAAAATTCCTGCTGGTTATTGATGGCCATTTCTCATCCTGAAAATGATAATTATGTTTATAGTGAAGCGATGAAAGCGAATATCCGATTGCGCTGGTTGGGCAATGTGGGGCTGCAGGTTGATGAGCATGGGGTATCCTGGTTATTGATCCGTTTCTGCCCAGACTATTATCGGTTTATGTAAGTGTTGGCGTTAAAACCCCGCAGCTGCTCGAGATCGGCTATGGTGAAACGTTCAACACAGGCATTTCCAGGTAACTACTATTGAGGGGCACCATCCCTGGCCGCCTATGCAGCGGGTGGACATGGATGAGCGCAGCGCTTCACGGGTCGTGAAACCAGGTGCTTAGTTGTGGTATAATCGTGCGGTTGGCTGGGATATAGCCAAAAAAATAAATAAGAGTTGTTTTGAAAATTCCAAATGATTGCTCGTCAATTTGTGGACGAGCAATTTTCTTGCCCGGGGGGTAGGAAAAAGGGGTTGGTTGAACCAAGCACGAGGACTGCGATCATTTTACAAGGGTTGTGGCGCTTTAGGAGTCATCAAAACACAACAGGAGAATAAAATGACAATTGAGTTTTCGCAATTAAATCTGGACCCCAAATTGGTTCAGACAGTAACTGAACTTGGCTACACCACACCTACAGATGTCCAGGCAAAAGTGATCCCGTTGATGCTGGATGGAAAAGATGTGATCGCCCAATCCCAAACTGGCTCTGGAAAAACAGCTGCTTTTGCACTGCCGATCTTACAAGATTTGATCTATGGCGGCAGTATACGCAGTGTGCAAGCCCTGGTCTTGACACCCACTCGCGAATTGGCGATTCAAGTGGCGAAGGCGATTGGCCAATACGGACGTGACCTTCAAGCGGAGGTCATGGCAGTTTATGGAGGGCAGAGTTACGGAACATCCAAACGCCGCCTTAAAAAAGGTGTGGATGTGATCGTGGGAACTCCCGGACGCCTCCAAGACTTGATGCGCCAGAAAAACATTGATTTGAGTAATGTTCGTACTGTGGTATTAGATGAAGCGGATGAAATGCTCAGCATGGGTTTTATTGAGGATATTGAAAATATTCTGAGTGAAACTCCTGCTAAACGTCAAACCACTTTGTTTTCTGCAACAATTCCAAAGGCAATTCGCCGCTTAGCGGACAGCTATATGATTGATCCTCAATCTATCACGATCGATCGCAAAAATTTAACTGTTGCGACAATTGAGCAGCGTTATTATCTATTGAATGAAAAAGACAAGCTGGCTGCCCTCACCCGCCTCTTTGAATATGAGGAAGTTGGCGCGACCTTAGTCTTTACCCGCACACGTGCAGGTTCTGGCAACTTGGCAAACGCGTTGATCCAGCGTGGTTATCCAGCTGAAGCGTTGAATGGCGATTTAGAGCAAGATGCCCGCATTCGTGTATTGAATCGTTTTCGTACCGGAAAAATCAAAGTTTTAGTTGCCACTGATGTGGCGGCACGCGGCCTGGATATTGATGATATTTCGCATGTATTTAATTATGACATTCCCAATGACCCGGAAGCATACATTCACCGAATTGGTCGAACAGCGCGCGCAGGTAAAAAGGGAATCGCGATTTCACTCGTTACTCCGGGCGAAAAGCGCCACCTGAACAGAATTGAAGGCTACGCCAAACAGAAAATTCCAATGGGCGTATTGCCGACTGAAGAAGATATTAACGAACGTCGTGAGCAAAAGTTAATTAAGAAGATGGAAACCTGGTTAGAACGAGACCGCTGCAGGCGTGAGGAAGAAATTGTAGAAAAGTATATAGCGGCCGGATTTGATCCCATGAAGGTTGCGGCGGCTGCTCTAAAGCTTGCGCGGGTAGAAGAAAAACAGCGTCCGATCGAGAAAATTGGTGAAGTACGCTTTGAAAAACGTAAAAGCAGGCATGATAAAAGAAGATCCTCTGCGGGTAAAGGGAAGGGTAAAAATTACCGCAAACAAGTACAGCGCAGCGGTGGAAATAATAAATCATCCATATCACATGAAAAAGGGATGGTCCGCCTGAATCTGAGCCACGGCCGTGTGCATGGCGTCAGCCCCAGCGAAGTTGTGGGGGCAATTGCCTCCCGGGCTGATATTCCCGGTTATGTGATTGGTAAGATCGTAATTGGTGACAAAAATACCCTGGTGGATGTGCCGGAA
>CAZILY010000134.1:0-4755 GCA_964540175.1 uncultured Pelolinea sp.
AGTAGACTCTGACGGTAGGGTTTATGATTATGACGCTTCCGATGTACCCGATACAACAGCAAAGGTGCATACATGGCGTAGGTCAAGCACAGCTTTAGTTGCGTTACGTGTTGCAAAAGGAGAAGCCGCAGAGGCAACAATCTCTTTAAGATACGAACTAGCAGACGCAAGCAAATACACCGTAGCCTATCCCCCTCAAACACTCGTTGCTTATTTAGGTGGGCAGATGAGCAGGATACCAACACTGAGAGATAACGCAATCTCTGTAAGTGGCACAGTAACTATGGGAACAATTCCTATTTCACGAATGGGCGATGTATGGGAATACATAGGGGCTACAGCTAGTTTGGTTGACCCTGCTGATATTACCCATGTAGCAGGAGCAATGACTTACGATGTTGCAGGCGGTGGAAGTGATGAAGTTTATGACTATGTAGCTTATTATGATACTTCGTACAGTACTTATGGGACGCAGGTGGCAAGTTTTCCTTACACAATAAAATCTCAAATAAACGGTAATATTGTAGGCATAAGTAACTTACAGAAGCAGGTACAATTCAACGATAGAGATATAAAAACCTCAATGGATAGAATCGCAGTTTTAGAAGCTATTCAGTGGAAAGATATAAATGTAGGAATAATTACTTTTTCGCAACCGGCAGCAACTATACCCGATGTGGTACAATTTGTTGACGAAGCAGCAGCAGACACAGGAATTTATACCTATGGCTTTGCTGTAGGTGAAAAAGTCTCCGGTAACTTTGAAATACAACACGATTACCAAGAGGGAACTGATATATATTTTCATGTTCATTTTCAGGGTTCGGCTGCACCCTCAGGAGTTGATAAGATTAAATGGCAACTAACTTATACGAGGGGAGTTGACGGGGCAACCCTCGACGCTGTTACTGTGATAGTAAAAGAATCAGATTATGATACGCAGTATGCTTTTCTTGACAGTGATTTTGCAGCAATAACGGGAACGGCTTTTGCAATAGAAGATCAGTTTTTATTCACCCTTGAACGAATCTCGGCTAGTGCTGATGAATATGCAGGGGATGCGATAGTGGCGACAGTTGGATTGCATTATCAAGTAGATACAAGAGGATCTTTAGCAATAGACACGAAATAAAGGGATAGTATGAATGAAATTGAGGAGTTACGTAAGGAATTGGATGATCTCCGGCATATCGTTGAGAAAAATGAATTACGCATCAATTCGAATGATGGAGATATTAAACAGATATGGATGTTTGTTAAAATCTATGTTGTGGATACTGTTAAGAAAATTGGTAGTTTCCGATTTACAAAAAAGCAACTTACTACGTTTTTTGTATCATTCATGTTATGGCTAACAAGCATCATTTTGCGATTTTTCAATGTAATCTAAAGAATGCCGTATTCTGGGCGGTGAATTAAAGGAGTGTACAATGGTTGAAACTTTTTCAATGATTGATCCGAGTCAGCTCATAAGACCTGATTTTGCTTTCATCGTTGCTATTTTACTCGGTACTGGATCAGTGCTCAAGTATAAAATGGCGTTACATAATAAACTGATACCTGTTATCTTGTTTTGTGTAGCTTTCGTACTAGCGTCAATTTGGGGCGGTATAGCAAGCGATCGAACAGGTTGGGCGTTTATATTCGATATGTTTATTATCGGTGGTCTAAGTCAGGGATTCGCCACTACAGGGTCGGCAGTATTTTTGTATGGTTCAGTTCACGGAACTAAAAGGGTTCTAAGTGAAGTGAAAAAGATTAAAAGGGGGGAAGAATGACATTCAAGAAGAATCTATTTACAGTTCTGGCTGTAGTGATTTTCGTGATGGTTGTATCATATCTTGTGGGAATACCTCAAGAGTATATGGTATACGGTGCAGCGTTTCTAATCGCAGCAGGTATTTTATTTCTGGCAACAGAAGATCTTTTAAGGAAGTTCTACACTGAAAGGGATAAATTAACTTGGCAATATTTTATCGGTTTTGTTATCGTGTTTATCGCGGTTGCAGTATTTCTATGGGCAGTGAAGTTTGAGGGAAATTTTGATTTCTTCTCACGGCTTGGGCTTGCGGTGTTTTCTGGGGGTGTGGGGTTTTGGTGGTTTTATGGTTACTATCGTAAATCCTTACAAGAAGCAGAAACAAAAATCAACGAAAGATGGGATAGAACCAAAAAGAAACTTGCTAAAGTTAAAACCCCGGCGAAAGCCGTTAAAATTTTCAATCAGGCGCTCAGATATAATCTGGTTTCTGATGATCCTTTTGGGAGTCTTAATCTTGATTCTCCGTTAGCCCCATTTAAGGAAAAATTAATGACTTACGAGGATTTAATGGGAGAAGATCCTGAAATGGTAAGCGAACTGAAAAACTCAACAAGTGGGTATATATCCTTACTTGTAGGTCAAATGGAACTGCAAGAACCAGAAATAGAAGGAGGCGAATAATGTGGAAAAAATCAAACAGTTTTTTAAAAAAAATAAGCGTATTGTTTGTATTATTCTTGGTATTGGGTCTGTCGCCGCTGGCAGCATTGCCGGGGTGGCTTACAGGGAGCGCAGACGGAGAACGGATATTCCTACTCCAAAATACGATAGCGGAGAAAGAGGTATTAATCGAATCGCTCAATCTGTACATAGCGGAATTAGAGATACAATTGAACGAACTGCTGGAAACCTCGAAAAAATGGACGACTATCAACAGCGAGTTGGAGAACTTCATAACGGATCTGCGGTTACAGTTGAGGAACTTACAAGTCAGCTTGAAGGCGCGAGAAGAAGAAATGTTGAATTTGCGGAACGCATACAGCGAATTACAAACTCAGCTCGAGGACTTGGTTACAGCATCGACCGACTCGGAGGGCTCAGATCAGACGCTCTCGACATTAGTCAAACAATTGCAGACACAATTAGCGACTTCGAGCGCAAATCTGGACTTGGCGATACTGGAGACAGAGAGCCTGAAACAGAACCTCTCCCAGTTAGAAACCCTGACGGGATTGTCTAAAGAAAGTTTTGAGGCTTTAATGGACGATTACCTTCCTCTAAAAGATGCTTACGATCTTAAGTCTGCCGAGTCTGATAAATATTATCAGGAAGCGGTGAACGCGAAAGCGGATAAATTTAACGGGTTAGTTGGTATAGACGGAATCAAGTATCCATCAGGAAATTGGGGCATGGGAGTTAGTTTAGGCCTAGGTTTTGGCAATTATATGCTGATGCTCGGTGCCGAATATGAACTTGTTTCTCCGGTGGTTTTCGATGCAACACAAATTACCTATCGCGCAGGACTTGCGATAAGGTTTTAGTATATTTTTCTTTCAGCGGGGTCTCCTCACTCCGCAACCTCCTTTTTGCCCTCCTGGTTACCGAAATCAGGGGGGCTTTATTCTTTCCTACCGCATAAATCAGGTCTGGGAAATTCCATCTTGTCTATTTTGTCAGATAAAAACTTTCTCAACTGTTCCTTGTCTATTACAGGTTTGTTGAGTACGTATACCGTGTGTACAGAATTAGTTGATGTCATGAGGTTTTTTATTTGTCATTGGACGATTATCAATTAAAGCCTTTTCCGCCAGCTCTATTATTTCCCGTTTCAGCAATTCATCCATACTGATTAAGATAAGTGCGCTTTCAAACCTGCTGTGTTCTTCACAGATATTTTTATATCTCATTCCATCGTCAAAGACTTTCCTCTCAAGTTCGGTAAATTTCCGCCGGTTGTTTAGTATGATAAAAACACCAAACACGACATAGACACCTGTAATAATAATGTAATACATTTTTTTCTCCTTTATAATTTGAAATCTGAAACATACGCTTTAAAATCTATTTTTAACATCCAGATCAAAACTGGTTTAAATTGTTCTATTATCCAGGAATCAGCGAACATAATCGACATGGGTATTATTTTCTGAAATCGCGAGAAATACCAAAAAATAAGAATTAATACTATTCCCTCAATTACCCCGAGCGCAAATCCTAAGACTACATGGTCCACAAAATCCATATTCCATGCTTCCACTGTTTTATCAATAATACCAATAAAAAACCGCATGATAAAATATCCAGTAATGAGCATCAATATTCCGATGACAAACGTACCCCATATACCAAGATGCAGATACGCAATTACACCAGAAAGTAAGGATGTTAATGGTCCGGTAAACATTATGGCAAAAACTACACCAAACAATATACTTCCCTTGCGGGAAAATTCTTCCAAAAATCCTATGTACATTCCGCGGATTGCGAGAAGCGAGGTAGCTACTATACAAATAATGTCAAACGTGTTCATAATTTCTCCATTATAATATCGAGTTTTTCAATAATTTGCTGATTCTGTTTAACCGTGATTTCGTAGTATTGTTCGGGTAATAAGTGAGGTCTTAAAATAGCTGGCATAGGTGCAAGCCAAACAATGGCAGACACTATTAGAAAGAAAACAATTATTCCGGCAATCATCAATTTAGTAGACTTTTCCATAATTCCCCCTATATCGGTAAACCCTTTTCTAATCTCCTGCATTCTTTCCTGAGGGTTTTAGCCCTCAAGTCGTATTCATTGTTAGACATTAATAGAACAACTTTTATCTTATCATAATGCGCCAATTTTTCGAAAGCAATATCACTTCCTTTTGACGCAGCTAGAAGATTTTCCAATCGCTCAACTCTCTCAATGCCTATTTTTTCAATCAATCTCATCCGATATTCTGCATGATTTCCAGAGAGATGCCTATTGTCATGTTTTGACTGAGGCTG
>CAZILY010000135.1:0-4726 GCA_964540175.1 uncultured Pelolinea sp.
GCATCAGCAGCTTCGATTGAGCCGATGAGACCTTTGGTTTCGATCATTCCTAGAGCGATTAATTCAGGGTTTGTTGCCATTTTCTTTTCCTCTCTTTACTTTCACTTCGTTTGATTGATGATCTCTTGAACTACTTGTTGAACAAGAGTTTCGATATCCTGCGTATTTGATACGGCAGCGGAGGCTGGCTGAGGTCCGCGCAGGGCTGCCTGTGGGGGAGGAGTGGTTTCGTATGCCAGCCGTTTGATATTGTACAGATGATGGACGGTTACATTGTCCCCGGTAATAGAACCGCCTTCCCCGCCAGCTCCTAACGTCATTGAGGGCATTAAGCCGGTTGTTAATCCAACTGCCCCTAAGGTGCTCATGGTGTTTACAAGAATGCGAAAGACCGGTTTCTCCAATCCAAATGCCATGATGACGTTCTCATCTGTGGCATGAATGACCTGGGTATGCCCACGTCCGCCGAACATGATCAACTCGATTGAGCGCTCACAGCCAGCTTCCCATCCGTCTTCCACATACCATCCGAGGACAGTGGTCAGTTTTTCGCGTGAGAGCGGTTCATCTTTTCCGGTAATTTGCAGGGGTGTAACGATCACACGCGCTGATTGGGGAATGCTGAATCCAGCCAATCCGGCAACGGTTTGCGCGGGTTTGCCGACGGTTGCTGTGTTGATAGCACCATTAGGGTGGAACAGAAGTTTGCGCAGGCGCTGCGTTTGCTCTTCGTTGGAAAAATATGCGCCTTCTGCAATCATCAATTGTTTTAGTTTATCAGCGATCGGCTGATCGGCAATCACAGATTGTTCGGAAGCGCAGATAGTTGAGCAGTCAAATGCTTTGCTGTTCACTATGTAGTGAGCGGCTTTTTCAAGGTTTGCGCTGCGATCCACATAGACCGGCACGTTGCCGGGGCCGACACCATAAGCGGGTTTTCCTACAGAATGAGCTGCTTTTACCATGGCACTTCCGCCGGTTGCCAGAATCAGGCGCACACGTTTATGTTTGAGTAGTTCCTGTGTGCCGGGCAGGGAGATATACCGCATGCAGCTGATCAGATTGGGTGGAGCCCCTGCTTTTTCTGCAGCTTCCTGCATGATGCGGGTTGTTTCATAAGTACATCGGGCGGCAGAAGGATGCGGCGCAATTACAATTGCGTCGCGTGCTTTTACTGAAGCGATCGATTTATACATCGCGGTGGAGGTCGGATTAGTACTTGGGATCAACGCGGCGATGACACCTACAGGCCAGGCGATATCATAAATTCGCCGCTGGGGGTCGTGGTGAATAACACCAACAGTCTTTATGTCCTTGATGCTTTCCCATACCACACGGGAGCTGAATTCATTTTTCAGCTTCTTGTGGGCAGCAATGCCAAACCCGGTTTCGTCATGCGCCATTTGGCCCAATTGGGCTGACGCGGCGAAAGCAGCATCCGCCATTGCGGCACACACCCGATCCACTTCTTCCTGGGTGGCGTGCTTCCAGATCAACTGCGCCTGATATGCGGCGTCAGCCAGGTCTCGCGCTTCTTGTATTGAGAGCAGGTCGTGATCGAAAGCCATGCTTTATCCTTTCTTTTTTTAACTTTGCCGAAAAGTTGTTTTTCCTTCAACTTCTAATGAATCAATAACTGCCATGATCACGGCATCCACTGGACGGTCTTTTGTAATTGTGGTCTGGCGGGCACTGGAACCGGAAGCAGTGAGCACAAGATCACCTGCTCCTGCGTTAACTGTGTCAACCGCGACAAACGGTTTCCCAATAGATTTTCCGGTCTCATCTGTTTGCTGTACGATTAACAGCTTCTGTCCCGTAATTTTTTCATCTTTGATGGTGGAAACGGTTGTACCGATAACCCGGGCGATAAGCATATTTGGCTCCTGTCTTTAATATCCTTTTTATGCGGGCACAGAAGCTTTAGGCTGCTGCCCGTTTTCCTGAACGATGCGTACACCTGCGCTTGCGCCGATGCGGGTGGCGCCAGCACGCACCATTTTATCAAGATCCTCTTTCGAACGAACACCGCCCGCTGCTTTCACACCTACTAATGGGCCAACCGTATGGCGCATCAATGCGACATCTTCAGCGGTTGCGCCAGCTGTTGAAAATCCAGTAGAGGTTTTTACATAGTCAGCCCCTGCTTCTTTGGCTAATAAGCACGCGATTTGCTTTTCTTCATTTGTCAGCAGTGCGGTTTCAATGATCACTTTTAATATTGCACCAGCGGCATGCACGGGTTTTATAACTGCAAGAATATCCCGCGCAACCAGATCAAGATTACGGTCTTTCAGCGCGCCGATATTTATAACCATATCGATTTCTTCTGCCCCATCTTTTAGTGCATGCTCTGTTTCAAAAACTTTAGTTTCCGGTAAGCTCGCGCCTAAAGGGAATCCAATTACAGAACACACTTTCACGGGTGAATCCTGAAGAAGCCCCGCACACAGCTTGACGTTTGTGGGGTTTACGCAAACAGATGCAAACTTGTACTGATGAGCTTCTTTGCATAATTGTGTAATCTGGTCGCGGGTTGCATCTTGTTTTAGTAAGGTGTGATCAATATACTGGGCGGTGGATAGATCATCTGGCAGGGAGCCAAAGGTTGAGGTGATACGTTCGGCGCCAGCGTTGATGACCTGGCCGATCTCATTGAAGCAGGTAGTAACGCATAGATCATCTACACATTCAACTTTACAGTATTCGCCCTGTAGTGCGGTATTCATTTTTTCGTCTTCTGTGAACGCCGACAGGATTTCACGGGTTACGATCTCGACGAGCATTTCTATATTCTTGGTATCTGTTGTCATATCTTTAGCCCTCTTTCAAAAAGCGCTTTTCAATTTCTGTGATTTTATCCACGCGCCGTGCGTGCCTGCCCCCGGCAAAAGGAACTTCCAGCCATGTTTTTACAATTAATTTCACTTGATTGATCCCTAATAAACCCGCGCCAAGTGATAAGACATTCGCATCATTATGTTCGCGGGAGTTGTTTGCGGTGGTGAAGTCGTAGCACATTGCAGCACGCACCCCTGGCACTTTATTGGCCGCGATACAGCTGCCGATGCCGGCTGCGTCAATCACGATTCCACAGCACGCCTCTCTTGAGCGCACTTTTTCAGCGACGGCCAGGGCAAAATCGGGGTAATCAACGGATTCTTTGCTGTTTGTTCCGCAATCAATCACAGTATGCCCAAGTTCCTTTAAATATTGAATCAATAGAGTTTTCATCTCATATCCACCGTGATCACATCCGATAGCGACGATCTTCTTTAATGAGGTATCAAAGGGCTGCTCTGCCGCGGATAGGGGTGAGGAAGTATCATCAGCTGGTTTTGATCCAGGTACGGTTGCATCCAACACTTTTTTAACGATGTTGCGGATTTCCGTTTCAGATATATAATCCATATATAACCTAATCCTTTACTTGACGTATCATTGTGTTCAATGATACGATTACTGGTAAAGACCACATAACATCTTTATTACCGCAATAATAGCATAAATTGAAGGGTGTGTCAAGCATGATTGATCCAACTAATGCAATGCCGAAATACCACCAATTGGCAAATATTCTCCGCCAACAAATTGATAATGGGGATTTTCAGCCCCATGATGCAATTCCATCCGAACGCTTGATGGAACAGCACTATAAACTCAGCCGACCAACGATTCGCCAGGCAATTGATCTGTTGAGCAGACAAGGGTACTTATATCGTGTACATGGAAAAGGTACCTTTGTATCCCCCCCTAAATTACAGAAGGGCATGTTGGAATTGACAAGCTTTTCAGAAGATATGCGCAATCGGGGATTAGAACCCGGCCAGAAAATCCTGGAATTTGGGTATATCAAACCAAGCAGTAAGGTTAGACGGCAACTGGAAATAACTGATGATGAAAAGAAAGTACTGCGGATTAAACGGCTGCGCTATGGAGATGGTGAACCGATGGGACTGCAGGATTCATTTTTAACTCTTGACAGTTCCCAAATCATTATGCGAAAGGAAATTGAAGAGAGGGGCTCGATATACGTGATCTTACAGGATAAATTTGGTATTTATCCAACTGAGGCGGATGAAACTTTAGAAGTGACACTTGCCACGAGTGAAGAAGGTGAATTGTTAAAGGTCGCAGAAGGCAGTCCACTGCTGTTGAATGAGAGAACGCTTTGGTCGCAGGACCGAAAAGCGATTGAATTTGTCCGAATTCTTTATCGCGGAGATCGGTATAAATATTTTGTGCGCCTGACGCGCAAACAATAACTCCTGCTACTGGCTCACAGCAAACACATCTGGGGTGGAAAGTCCGCGGACCTTGTTCAGCGGCCAATAAACCGCGAAAGCTTTACCAATCACATTTTCCATAGGTACGAATCCCCAAATATGAGAATCAGCAGATGGGTTGCGGTTGTCACCAAGGACGAATAGAGCATCTTCTGGCACGTCCCATACCCCTTCGTATTCAGGGGCAGCAGAAATAAACGGTTCATATAATAACTGGTTATTGATCCACACACTTCCATCTCGGACAACGACCTCATCCCCAGGTTTGCCAACAACTCGTTTGACATAATCTAAATTTGGTTCCAGAGGATAATGGAATGTGATGATGTCTCCATGTTTGATCTCGCCGAGTGTATAAGCGAGTTTATTAACAAGTAGCACTTCCCCGGGTGTCAGGGTTGGCTCCATGCTGATTTTCTGGACGCGTACGCGGGCAACAA